>JACQAG010000066.1 GCA_016195085.1 Pseudomonadota bacterium
CACGCTCTACATGTGCCTCGGCCAGAACGATGCGGCCGATCTTCGCGCCCCCTTGCGCGCCAGCGAATCCGACGAGCCCTTGCTGGCAGCGATCCACGAGGCGATCGGGCGCAAGCCCCGCGGCCACGACTTCGTCATCGACCGCCGGCACAAGCGCCCGGCGGTGGCCCGTCACATGAGCGTGACCGGCGGATAGAGGCTCATTTCCAGTTCTCGATCGCTCAGCCGAAGCGACCGGTGACATAGGCGCGGGTTTGCTCGACCCGGGGCACGGTGAATATGTCGCCGGTCTTCCCATACTCGATGAGCTGGCCCAGATAGAAGAAGGCGGTATGGCTGGAGACGCGCGCCGCCTGCTGCATGTTGTGGGTGACGATGACGATGGTGTAGTCGACCTTGAGTTCGTCGATCAGCTCTTCGACCCGCTGGGTGGCGATCGGATCCAAGGCCGAGGTCGGCTCGTCCAAGAGGATGACCTCCGGCTTCACCGCCACCGTGCGGGCGATGCAGAGACGCTGCTGCTGGCCGCCGGACAGGCCGAGGGCGCTGTCATGGAGGCGGTCCTTCACCTCCTCCCAAAGCCCCGCTTGACGCAGCGACCACTCGACGCGCTCCGCCATCTCGGCCTTGTTCGGACGCTCATGCAGGCGGACGCCGAAGGCGATGTTGTCGGCGATCGACATCGGAAACGGCGTCGGCTTCTGGAAGACCATGCCGACCTTGGCGCGCAGATGGTTGAGATCGACGCCGGCGCCGAGCACATCTCCTCCGTCGATCAGCACCTCGCCTTGGGCGCGCTGGCCCGGATAGAGATCGTACATGCGGTTGATGACCCGGAGCAGGGTCGATTTGCCGCAGCCCGAGGGACCGATGAGGGCGGTCACTTCGTTCGCCGGGCAGTCCATGCTGATCGACTTCAGCGCCTGGTTCGCGCCGTAGAAGAAGCTGAGATCGCGGATCGAGATCTTCGGATCGGTGATGTCGAGCTCCGGCGCCTCGACGGCGGCGTCGGCGGGCAGCATCGGCTCGGTGCCCTGGGATACTTGCATCGAGGACATGCCGTTTACCTCCGGCGCTCGGAAACCAAGATGCGGGCGATCACGGTGAGGCCGAGCACGCCCAAGGTGATGAGGAGCGCACCGCTCCACGCCAACCGGTGCCAGTCGTCATAGGGGCTCATGGCGAACTGAAAGATCACGATCGGCAGGCTCGCCATCGGCCCGTTGAGGTCGTAGGACCAGAACTGGTTGTTGAGCGCGGTGAACAAGAGTGGCGCCGTTTCGCCGCTCATGCGAGCGATGGCGAGCAGGATGCCGGTCACGATGCCCTGGCGGGCAGCGCGATAGGCGACCAGCGTGATCATCTTCCAGCGCGGCGCACCCAGCGCGATCGCTGCCTCGCGCAGCCCGCTCGGCACCAGGTTCAGCATGTCCTCGGTGGTGCGCACCACGATCGGGATGGCGATCACGGCCAACGCCGCCGCCCCGGCGATGCCGGAGAAATGCCCCATGCGCAAGACCAGGAGCTCGTAGATGAACAGGCCGATGACGATCGAAGGCGCGCTCAAGAGGATGTCGCTGACGAAGCGGGTGACGTTGGCGAGCCAGCTGTCATGGCCGAATTCGGAGAGATAGGTGCCTGCCATGATGCCGACGGGCGTGCCCATCAGCGTGCCCAGCACGGTCAACACCAGGCTTCCGGCGATCGCATTCAAGAGCCCGCCGCTGCTGCCCGGCGGCGGCGTCGTCTCGGTGAAGATCCTGAAATCGATGCCTTCGATGCCATGCGCGATCAGGGTGAAGAGGATCGCGCCCAACGCCGCCAAGCCGAGCGCGGTTGCGCCGAGCGAGAGGCTGAGCGCGACGGCGTTCGTTGCGCGCCGACGTCCGTAGATGGTCATCGCTTGGCCCCGCCGGCCGTTTGCTTCGCCAGCCGCTGCAGCATCAGCTTCGCGGCCGCGAGCACGATGAAGGTGATGACGAACAAGATGAGACCAAGCGCGATCAGCGAGGAGACATAGAGGTCGCCGACCGCCTCGGTGAATTCATTGGCGAGCGCCGAGGCGATGGTGCTGCCGGGAGCGAAGAGGGAAGTGGAGATCCGGTGCGCGTTGCCGATCACGAAAGTGACGGCCATGGTTTCGCCGAGCGCCCGGCCGAGGCCCAGCATGATGCCGCCCACGACGCTGACGCGGGTATAGGGCACCACGATCTTCCACATCACCTCCCAGGTGGTGGCGCCAAGTCCGTAGGCCGACTCCTTCACTATCGGCGGCACCGTGTCGAACACGTCCCGCATCACCGCGGCCATGAACGGCAGCACCATCAGCGACAGGATGAGGCCGGCGGTGAGCAAACCGATGCCGAAGGGCGGCCCACGGAACAACGGCCCGATGATCGCCGCCTCGCCCAGAAGGTCGATGAGGAAGGGCTGCACCGTGGAGGCGAGGAAGGGGGCGACGACGAACAGGCCCCACATTCCGTAGATGATGCTGGGCACGGCGGCCAGGAGCTCGACGCTGGTGCCGATCGGCCGCTTCAGCCAAGGCGGCGACAGCTCGGTCAGGAACAAGGCGATGCCGAAGCTGATGGGGGTGCCGATGAGGAGCGCGATGAATGAGGTGACGAGCGTGCCGTAGATCGGCACCAATCCGCCGAAATTCTCGGTCACCGGATTCCAGCTCGTGGTCACCACGAAGCCCAGGCCGAACTTCTCGAAGGTAGGCCAAGCGCCCACGACGAGCAGTGCGATGATGCCGCCCAGCAACAGCAGCACGAGAGCCGCAAAGAGCCGGGTCGCGTGTCGGAATAGCCGGTCGCCTAGGTCGCTGGAACCACGGGTGCCAACACGCTCAGCCATGGGCAACGCTGCTGCGTCGGCGGCGGTCATGTCAACGGTCATGTCGATGCATCGCCAGGGATCGATGAGGGCCGCAACCGGCATAAAAACGGCGGGGTCCGCCCCTGAGGAGAGGCCCCCGCCGGCTTCTGGTCGGAGGCGTGCGGGTTAGTTGATCTTGATTGTCGAGGTCCACACGGGCCTGCCGTCCGGCCCCTTGATCTCGTTATGCCAGGTCTTGTCGATCATGCCGATCAGGCTCGGCGGCAGCGGCACGTAGTCGAGCTGGTCGGCCATCTTGCCGCCGTTGGCATAGGCCCAGCCGAAGAACTTCAGAACCTCCGCGCCCCGCGCCGGATCCGACTGGTTAGCGTGGATGAGGATGAAGGTGGCACCGGTGATCGGCCAGCTCTCTTTGCCGGGCTCCTCGGTCAACAGGAGGGCATAGCCGGGAGCCGACGACCAATCGGCGTTCGCCGCCGCCGCCTGGAACGCCTTGCTTTCCGGTTTGACGAACTCGCCCGCCTTGTTGCGCATCAACACGTAGCCAAGCTTGTTCTGCAGCGCATAGGCATACTCGACATAGCCGATGGCGCCTTCGGTGTTCTTCACATAGGCGGCCACACCTTCGTTACCCTTGCCGCCGATTCCCGTCGGCCACTCGACCGCAGTGTTCTCGCCGACCTTGGATTTCCAATCGGCGCTCACCTTGGAGAGGTAGTTGGTGAAGATGAAGGTGGTGCCCGAACCATCGGAGCGGGCGACCACGGTGATGGCGCGGTCCGGCAGGCTGACCCCGGGGTTGAGGCCGACCACGGCCGGGTCGTTCCACTTGGCGATCTGGCCCAGATAGATTTTGGCCAGCACCTCGCCGGTGAGCTTCAGCTGGCCGGCCTCGACACCCTTCAGGTTGACGACGGCGACGACGCCGCCCATGACCGTCGGGAACTGCACGAGCCCGTTCTTTTTCAGCTGCTCGGGCGAAAGCGGCATGTCGGAGGCGCCGAAGTCGACGGTCTTGGCGGTAATCTGCTTGATGCCGCCGCCGGAGCCGATGGACTGGTAGTTGAGGCCGATGCCGGTTGCGGCCTTATAGGCCTCGGCCCATTTGGCATAGATCGGGTAGGGGAAGGTGGCGCCGGCGCCGGTGATGTCGAGGGCGCTGGCCGGGAGGGCCGCCGCGAGACCGAGGAAGGCGACCGCTGCAGCCGCGATCGTCCTCGCCGCGAGGGCCTTGAGGGGCATCTTCATCATGATGGGCGGGATCCTTCTGGGTGCGGGGAATAGGGTTCGGGGCAGCCTGTGTGGTCCCGACCGGCGCCATCCTAGGCAGACCGAGGGACAGTAATATGACGGCTCCATGACAGATTGATTTCACTCGAAGCCGCCGCGGGTCGGCCGCAAAGGACCGCCCAGAATTGCGGATTTTCGGCTTGGAGCGCATCATTGCCGGTCGGCGGGCGACCCCTGGCCGGTGCTGAGTCCCGCGAAGCTGGTGCTCTTGATGCGGTCCCATGCCTGAAATCGACACCTTCGCCACCCATGAGGTCTTGAATCAGCCGCCGCCGCTCGTCGACTACAACCTTTTCGCTGGCGACCGCGCGCTTGGAGAAGCGGTCGAGCGCGAGGGGGCGGGCTGGGCGGCGGGGTGGCTGCGGCGGCTTGGCGAAGACTGCGGCCGCGCCTCCAGCTTCGCGCTGGGAGAGCTCGCCAACCGGCATCCGCCGGTGCTCCACAGCTTCGATCGTTTTGGCCGCCGCCGCGACGAGGTCGAATTCCATCCGGCGTGGCACGAGCTGATGGCGAGCCTGGTTGCCAACGGGCTCCACACCGGCCCCTGGGCCGAGCCCAAGCCCGGCGCCCATGTCGCCCGCGCTGCCGGCTATATGCTCCACGCCCAGATCGAGGCGGGAAGCCTCTGCCCGACCACCATGACCTATGGCTCGGTGCCGGCGCTCAGCCGTCAGCCAGAGATCGCGAAGGATTGGTTGCCGCTCCTGGTCTCGCGGCGCTATGACCGGCGCTTCCGGCCCGCCTCGGGGAAGACCGGCGCTCTCGTCGGCATGGGCATGACCGAGAAGCAGGGCGGCTCCGACGTGCGCGCCAACACCACCCATGCCCAACCCGTCGGCGCCGGAGGACCGGCGGCGGAGTACAGGGTGACCGGGCATAAGTGGTTCTTCTCGGCGCCGATGTGCGATGCGTTTCTGGTGCTGGCGCAGGCGCCGGGCGGTCTCTCCTGCTTTTTTCTGCCGCGCTTCACCCCGGATGGGTCGCTGAATGCCATCCATCTGCAGCGGCTCAAGGAGAAGGTCGGCAATCGATCCAACGCCTCCAGTGAGGTCGAGTTCCACGGCGCCCATGCCTGGCTTCTGGGCGAGGAAGGCCGCGGCGTGCCGACGATCCTGGAAATGGGCACCTATACGCGGCTCGATTGCGCGCTCGGCACCACGGGACTGATGCGCCAGGCGGTGAGCCAGGCCCTCCACCATGCGCGGCACCGCACGGTGTTCCAGCGCCATCTCGTCGACCAGCCCTTGATGGCGAACGTGCTCGCCGATTTGGCGATCGAGGCGGAAGCGGCGATGGCGCTGGTGATGCGCCTGGCGCGCGCCTTCGATGCGGAGAGCGATGCCGGCGAGAACGCGTTCCGCCGTCTCATGACACCGGTCACCAAGTTCTGGATCTGCAAGCGCGGGCCGGTCCTGGCGGCGGAAGCGATGGAAGTCTTGGGCGGCAATGGCTATGTCGAGGAGGCGCTGCTCGGCCGCATCTATCGCGAGATGCCGGTGAACTCGATCTGGGAGGGGGCGGGCAACATCATCTGTCTCGATGTGCTGCGCGCCGCCGAGCGGGCGCCGGATGGGCTCGCGGCGGTTCTGGGCGAGATCGAGGCCGCCAAAGGCGGCGACAAGCGGCTCGATCGCTACACCGCCGATCTCAAGGCGGCACTCGCCGATCACGCCAATGCCGAAGCCGGCGCGCGTCGTCTCACGGAAGGCTTGGCGCTGGCGCTGCAAGCCTCGCTGCTGGTGCGGTTCTCCGCCCCTGCCATGGCCGACGCCTTCTGCGCCGGGCGCCTCGAGGGGCATTGGAGCGGCGCCTTCGGCACGCTCCCTGCCGGCATCGATGCCCGCGCGATCATCGACCGGGCGATGCCGAATTAGCGCGAGCATCGCCATGCTCGAAGAGCGCGTCCGTCAGAGTGGCCTCATGCTGCGCGGCGCGTTCCATCCCACGGCCAGCGACGGCGTGCCGAACCTACCCGACGGTCGGGCAGCCGTCACTCTGGTGCTCGTGGGCAATGTCGGACCAGCGATGTGGGACGTATTTGCCGCAGCACCGGAGGCATCCTTGCCCCACTCACCCTTGGACGCTTGGAGCCGCCGGATCATCGGCGCCATAGCTGCCTCGGTCGGCGCTTATCCGCTCTTCCCGTTCGGCGGCCCGCCCCATCTGCCGTTCATTCCCTGGGCGAAGCGCGCGGAGCCGGTGGCGGAATCGCCCCTTGGCATGCTGATCCACCCCGATCATGGCCTGTGGCATGCCTATCGCGGGGCGCTCGCCTTCGCTGAACGGGTCTCCTTGCCGCCGCCGGACACGCGCCCGCGGCCTTGCGATGCCTGCGCCGAACGTCCCTGCCTCAAGGCCTGCCCGGTCGGGGCGTTCGATGGCAGAAGCTACGACGTTGTGCGCTGCGTGGGTCACCTTTCGCATCCCGCGGGTGTCGACTGCATGACCGCCGGCTGCCTGGCACGTCGTGCCTGCCCCGTTGGTCGCGCTTCCGCCTATGTCCCAGCCCAGGCAGCGTTCCACATGCAGGCGTTTCTGCGGAACCGTCAAGGTTGAGAACGGACCGCTGCAGCAAAGGGCCGCAATACACAACAATTTCGTCATCGCCGGACTTGATCCGGCGATCCACGTCTTCCTTCGTAAGGCGGCGCTGCGTGGATGCGCGGGTCAAGCCCGCGCATGACGAGATAAGAGGATGCGGTTGGAAATCTGATTTGAGCTGAAGGCGCCAACCGTGACTAAGATCGGCCCATGGACTATCCCATAGCCCGCGATTTGGCGTGCCTTCGCCGGACCCCTTGATCGGCTTAGCTTCGGGTGGACGTCGCGAGCCTCTCATTCACTTCCAGTGAGGCGGCCAGGTCTTCCGGACGATAGGTAGCGACTCCATGCGGGCGACCCACGCCGCCATTCTGGGTCCGACCAGTCCCTCGCTGGGCAGGCCCGGCTTGCGTTTGGCGATGCGCAACGCGAGGGCAAGCTCGGGGTAGAGGGTGAAGTCGGCGGCCGACAGGTCTCCGGCCAAATAGCCGCTTCCGACCACGGTCTCCCATCGTGCGAGCTCTTCCTTGAGCCCGGCACACGCGGCGGCGATCGTCTCTTCCGACCATCGCTCCTTCGCCGTGAACAGCAGTGCTTCCGCCAGATGCTCCATGGCGGCGGCAAAATACCCGTCCGCTTCCCGGATCAGACGCCGCTGCAGCGCGCGTTGGCGCAGGTCGGTCGCGAACAGGCGTGGCATTCCGGGCCATTTGTCATCGAGATATTCGAGGATCGCGGCGGATTCCGAGAGGGCGAAACCATCGTCGACGATCACCGGCACTTTGCCGCGCGGGTTGAGGGCGCGGAATTGCGGCTTCTTGAGATCGCCTGCATCGAAGGAGAGCATCTTCAGCTCATAGGGGATGTTCTTGTGCTCGAGCCCGAGCCAAACGCGCCAGGCATAGGGAGAGCCGCTCGCGTAATAGAGGGTGATCATTGCCGTCCTATGGTTTTCCAAGCTCCGCCGCGCGCCACAGATACCAGCTCGCCACCGTGCGGTAGGGCTGCCAGCGCCGGCCGCGCTTTTCGATGTCCTGGCGCCCCGGGAGCTGGCGCTTCTTGAAGGTGACGGCGAAGCCTTTGCGGATACCGTAATCATCCGCCGGCAGCACGTCGGGACGGCCGAGGCGGAAAATGAGCAGCATCTCCGCCGTCCATCGGCCGATGCCGCGGACCTGGCTCAGGCGCTCGATGATGGCCTCGTCTTCCATGCCATGGACCGCGGCAAGGCCGGGAATTTCGCCGTCCACCGCCCTCTGGGCAAGGTCGCGGAGCGCCATCAGCTTGGCGCGCGACAGGCCGGCGCCGCGGATCTGGTCCTCCGAGGCGCGCAGAATCTGGCGGGGAGTGGGGCCCGCATGGGCGCTGGGAAACAAGGCGCAGAGCCGCGCATAGATCGTCGCCGCCGCCTTGGCCGTCAGCTGCTGATAGACGATTGCCTCGGCCAGCGCCACGAAGATGCTGGGTGTCTTCTTGAGCTGCAGGCGAAACGGGCCGACGGCGTCGATGAGCCGTGCCAGCGCCGGATCGGCCGAGCGGAGATGCGCGATCGCTTGACCGGGATCGAAGCCAAGGGCGCCGTCGCCCTCGAATTGCTGGACACCGCCATTCGGATCGGCACCCTCGATCGAAAGCAAACGCAGCTTGGTGGCAAGGCCGCCATCGGCGGTGAAGCCGCCGAGCTTGCCGCCGGAGCCGAGCACGCGGTGGCAAGGGACTACGATCGGAAAGGGGTTTCGTCTGAGCGCTTGCCCGACGGCGCGCGCGGCTTTCGGTTGGCCGAGCCGTGCGGCGACGGCGCCATAGGAGAGCGTTTCGCCGGATGGAATGGAGCGCGCGGCCGCGTAGACGCGGCGATGGAACGGCGGCACTTGGCCCATGTCGAGCGCGATCGTCGAAAGGTCGCGGGCTTCGCCTTTGAGATGCGCCACGATGCCATCGAGCGCCTGCTGCACCGCCGGGGGCGGCGATGCTTCGGCTGCGTTCGGGAACTGCCGAAGCATGCGGGCCCGCGTCTTCTCCTTGCCTCTTTCGGGGAGCTGCACGCGGACGACGCCGCGTCCGCCCCAGGCAATGCCGCAGCGTCCGATCGTCGTGTCAAAAAGCGTGAAGCCCAGCGCCGTCATGGTTGTGGGCACGATGCTAGCACTCCGGGCCGGCATCGGACTTGGGGAATCTTGCTATCCGCCGCCAGCCGGTTGCGGCTTGGCGCCCGGGACAGGGACATGGCGAAGCCGCTCGCCGATCAGTCCCCGCGGTCGAAAGCGCAGAATGACGATGAGCGAGGAGGCGATCAGGAACTCCCGGAGGGCGGCACCTTGCACGTGGGTCAGGCCCGGCACCAGCGGGGTGACGAAGCGCGTGGCCTCGAGGAAGAACACCACCACGAAGGCGCCGAGGACCGCGCCCCGATTGTTGCCGAGACCGCCCGCGAGCAGCGCCAGCGTGATGTAGAGCGTCAACAAGGGAACGAAGATGTCGGGGGCAATGTAGGAAGTGTAGTGGCCGTAAAGCGCGCCGGCCAAGCCAAGCGCGCCGGCGCTCATGGCGAAGGCCTTGACCTTGAACATGACCACCGGCTTGCCGGCGACCGCAGCGCCCTGCTCATCGTCGCGGATGGCGCGGAGCACGCGGCCGAAGGGTGAATAGCAGACCCGCTCGGCCAGCACGAAGGCGACGACCGTCACCGTCGCCACGATGCCGAGATAGAGCAGGTTGAATTCAGCCGGGCCGAGAGTGGCTCTGGATGGCCCGGGAATGCCCGAGAGCCCATCGGTGCCGTTGGTGAGCCAGATCTCGTTGCTGGCATAGATGCGGATCGTTTCGGAGAAGCCGAGGGTGACGATCGCCAGATAGTCGCCGCGCAGGCGTGCGGTGATCAAGGACACGCCGACCCCGACCAGCGAAGCCATGAGCGCGCCGGCGAGCATACCGAGGGGAATTGCTACGCCGAGCTTGAGCGTCGCCAGGGCCGAGACATAGGCACCGACGGCGAAGAATCCGACCAGGCCGAGATTGATCATGCCGGCCATGCCCCAGATGACGTTCATGCCGAGAGACATGAGCGCGTAGATGCAGGCGGAGACGGCGATGGCGATGATGTAGTTCTCCATCGGCGCCCGGCTCCTAATAGGCCCTTTGGCCAAGGATGCCGCGGGGCCGGAGCGTCAGCATGACCAGGATCGCCATGAAGCCGACGGCGCTGCGGTAGTCCGGCGACAGGAAGATGAGGCAGAGCTCCTCGCCGATGCCCACCGTGAGCGCGCCCAGGACCGCGCCGGGGATGCTGCCCAAGCCGCCGACGACCGCGGCGGCGAAGACCGAAAGGATGGTGCGAAATCCCGTCAGCGGATCGATCGTGGTGTCGAGGCCGATCAGCATCCCGCCGAGACCAGCGAGCCCCATGCCGACGAAGTTCGCGAGCCGCGCTACCTTGTCGGCGTCGATGCCCTTGATGCTGGCCAGCATCGGATTGTCGGCAACCGCCCGCATGGCCTTTCCGGTGCGGGTGAAGGCGAGGAAGGCGAAGAGCAGCGCCATCACCGCGACCGCGACCGCGAGATTCTCCACCTGCTGCGGACCGATGCGGAGGCTGCCCAGCCGCCAGTCCCGTTCGATGGGCAGATCATAGCCGCGAAGCTCGTTGCCGAAGACGAAGCGCACGATGTTCTCGAGCGCGATGGTGAGCGCCACCGAGGCGATCGCGGTGGTGATGTAGCCCTGGGGACGGAAGGGCTTCAGCACGATCTCGTCGCTGACGACGCCCGCGGCGCCGGCGATGAGGAAGGCGGCGAGGACCGACGGCAGGACCGGCAGGCCGAAGCGGACATTCGCCACATAGCCGGCGAACGCGCCCACGGTCGCATGGGAGGCGAGGGCGAAGTTCGGAAAACGGAGGACGGCGTAGATCGATGTGAGCCCGATGGCGGGGATCGCCAGAATCGTCCCCGCCATCACGCCATTGACGATGAGCTGCAGAAGCTCGGCCGGCGAGACCTGCCAGCCCACCCTCAAGCGACCTTCAGGAACTTGTACTTGCCGTGCTCGACGATCTGGTAGCGGAACTTGCAGTCGAGGATGTCGCCGATGTCGGTGAAGTCGCAGGGGCCGCTGGCGCCCTCGTAGTTGATCTCCTTGCCTTCGGCCAGCAGCTTCAGGCCTTCCACCGCGCTGTAGACCTTCGTGCCCGCGCCTTGCGAGATCTTGCGCATGCTGTCGCGGATCGAGGTTCCGGTCGCCTCCTTGCCCTTGGCGATGGCGAGGCAGACGAGGCTGATCCAATCGGTCGCCTGGGTCTCGTAGGAGTCGGGTTCGGGGTTTCCCAAGCGCTTCGCCGCCAACGCAAAGGCGGGGGAGTCGACGTCGGCCGAGGGCTGTACGATGTAGATGCCCTCGGTCACCTCCTGCGGCAGGGCCTCGAGGGTCTTCGGCGTCACCGCATAGGACTGGGCGAAGCGGGGGCCGGCGAAGCCCGCTCGATAGAGATCGCGCAGAATGACCATCTCGTCCGGTGCGTAGCCGTTCAAATAGATGAAATCCGGCTTCGCCTTCAGGGCCTGATCGACTTCGGAGCGATAGGTGGTCTTGTCCTTGTCGTAGATCAGGCTGCCGACCAGCTCCGATCCCTTCGCCTTCAGGGTTTCGGTGAGATACTCCTGAGTGGGCACAGCGAACGGCGCCTGGATCGACAGGATGAAGACGCGCTTGGCGCCGAGCGCGGCGATGAACTCCGCATGCTTGGTCGCTTGCAGCTTGTTGTTCGGCTGGGTGCGGATCAGATAGCCCTGGTGCGGCAGGAGCGTGATCGAGTCGGCGCCGGAGACGGTGGTGAGGAAGGTCTTGCTCTCCCAGCACACCGGCGCCACGGCGGTCGTCACCGCCGAAGCCCATGTGCCCATGATCGCCGGCACCTTGTCCACGTCGATCAGCTTGCGGGCGGCGCGCACGGCGGGTTCCGGATTGGTCTGATCGTCCTCGACGATGAGCTCGATCTTCCGGCCCAAGAGACCGGTGGTGCCGTTGATCTCCTCCGCCACCGCCTGCATTGCCTTTAGCATGCGGGGGCCGTCGAAGCCGCCGGCGCCGGTGAGCGGCGTCAGCACACCCAAGCGCAGGCTCGGCGCCTGGGCCCGTACGCTCCGGGGCAGGGCGCTCGCGAGCACCGCGGTTCCAGCACCGGCCAAGAACGACCGGCGCGAGGTCTGCAACCTGTTCATGCGCATCGTGCTCCTCCTTTGACGTTCGTCTCGATCCTCGACTTGCGGCGTCTCAGCCGCCGAGAAATATGCGTTTGATGTCCGGGTCGGCGGCGAGCGCGGCAGCGGCGCCGCTGCGATGATTGCGGCCATCGACCAGGATGTAGGCGTGCTCAGCCACGGCGAGCGCTTCGTTGGCGTTCTGCTCGACCATGGCGATCGACACGCCGGCTTTGTTGATGTGGCGGATGGTTTCGAACAAGCGCTCGGCGGCGAGCGGCGACAAACCGGCCGACGGCTCATCCAGGAGCAGCATGGCCGGCTCCACCATCAGCGCCATGGCCATGGCGAGGATCTGCCGCTCGCCGCCGGACAGCGTGCGCGCCGCCTGGCGCCGCTTTTCCGCCAGCACCGGAAACTGCTGGAAGGCCGCCTCGATCTTGGTGCGCTGGCCGGCCCGATCGAGGAACCCGCCCATCTCCAGATTCTCCCGGACCGACATGGTCGGAAAGACATTCTGCTCCTGGGGCACATAGGCGATGCCCATCCGGCTGATATCGCCAGGGGCGCGGCCGGCGATGGCCTCGCCCTTGAGGCGGATGCTTCCGCGGCTCGGCCTGAGCAGGCCGGCGATGGTCTTGAGCAGCGTCGATTTGCCGGCCCCGTTCGGGCCGACGATGCCGACGATGCTGCCTTCCTCGACCTCGAAATCGACGCCCTTCAGGATCTCCTCGCTGGCGCTGTAGCCGACGACCAGGTCCCGGACGCTCAGGAAGCCCACTTGCGCCGCCCCATATAGGCTTCCTGCACCAAGTCGTTGCCGGCGACCTCGGCGAAACTGCCCGCCGCCAGGTTGCGGCCCTCGGCCAGGACCACGACGTGGTCGCAGAGGCTGGCGATCGTGTCCATGTGGTGCTCGACCAGGAGGATGGTGATGCCTTCCTGGGCGAGCGTGCGGAGATGCTGAGCGATTTCGTTGGCCAGGCTCGGATTGACCCCGGCGACGGGCTCGTCCAGAAGCAGGAGCTTCGGCCTCGCCATCAGCGACCGGCCGATCTCCAACAGCTTCTTCTGGCCACCGGAGAGGCTGGATGCCGGTTCGTTCAAGGCCCGCGTCAGGTTCAAGCGCTCGGCGATGGCGAACGCCTGGGCCGCGAGCTCGTCTTCCTTCCGCAAGGCGGCGCGGGAACGCCACAGCGCCGCAAGAAGGGTTTCGCCCGGCTGGTCCGGCCCGTAGAGGACCAGGTTCTCCAGGACCGTCAGCCTGGGAAAGCCGCGCGCGATCTGAAAGGTCCTAACGAGGCCGGCGCGGCTGATCCGGTCCGGACGCCAGCCGGTGATGGTCCGTCCGTCGAACGCGATCGTGCCGGAATCGGGCGGCACCAGCCCGGAGATGCAATTGAAGACGGTGGTCTTGCCGGCGCCGTTCGGGCCGATGAGGCCGGTAATCAGCCCGGGAGCGACCTCGAGATCGACCCCATTGAGGGCGTGGACGCCATAGAAGCTGCGGGTGAGACCCCGCACCGTGAGAAGGAACACCCCCAAGACCCTCCTGATGCCGGCGCTGCCACCGCTTGCGGGTTGGCTTGCTCTCGGCGATCCGATGCCATGAGACGTCGAACCCAGGCAGCCTGTCAATGCAAGGCCTTGAAGAACCTAGGGGGGTAATTTGGGGAATGCGTGGGGGACATTAGCCATCAGCGCAGCCGCCGACGCGGGCTGGTTGCGTCGTTCGATATATGCTGGTGGATACAACGATTGCCACAGAATGAGTGCCCCGAATGATCCTCCGTTCGATGCCATGGGCGTATCTCGGCGTCGCCTTGACCATGGTCATGGTCGGTGCCGCGGCACTATCGGCTCGGCCGGCAACCGCCGAGGACCTCCTGGTCTTCGCCGCCGCCAGCCTCAAGAACGCTCTGGACGACGCCAATGTCGCCTATCGCCAGCAGGGCGGCGCCGCGGTCACGGTGTCCTATGCGGCAAGTCCGGCGCTGGCGAAGCAAATCGAAGCCGAGGCGCCGGCCGACCTCTTCATTTCGGCCGACTTGGACTGGATGGATTACGTCCAGTCTAAGGGGCTGATCAAGCCGGAGACGCGGGTGAATCTGCTCGGCAACAGGATCGTGCTGGTGGCGCCAGCCGATAGCGCGGCATCGCTGACGATCGCCCGGGGCTTCCCGCTGGCGGCGAGACTCGGCAGCGGCCGGCTCGCCATGGCCGACACGGCGGCGGTGCCTGCCGGCAAATACGGCAGGGCGGCACTGGAGTTTCTGGGTGTCTGGGATGCCGTGAAGGACCGCATCGCCCAAGCGGAGAATGTGCGCGCTGCCCTGTTGCTGGTGGCCACCGGCGAGGCGCCCTTCGGCATCGTCTACAGCACCGATGCCGCGGCCGAACCCAAGGTCAAGGTGGTGGGCGTCTTCCCTGAGAATACCCATCCGCCGATCATCTATCCCGCTTCCGTCATCGCCCGCAGCACTAAGGCGGAGGCGCCGAAATACCTGGCATGGCTGCGCTCGCCTGCGGCCGCGCCGTTTTTCGCGACGCAAGGGTTCGAGGTGGTGAAGTGATCCGTTGGAGGCAGTCGTGCGCGCCTGTGAAGCGGCGGCTCGTGGCGCTCAAGCTCCCATGGGCCGAATGAGCGGCACCACCAATCCGGCCAGCACAAGTCCGGTCTTGGCGTCGGCCTCGGTGAACCAGTTCGCCTCGTTGGAGATGTTCATCGTCCCCAGGCAGCGTCCGTCATGGCTGATCGGCACATTCATAATCGAGCCGATGCCGAGGCTGAGGATCAAGGCGTGGTCGGCGAAGGCGGTCTTGAGCTCCTCGGGATTGCGGGCGATGAAGACCTTTCCCTCATCGAGCACGATGCGGCCGCACGGCGTGCCCTGCTTCTGCTTGCGGCCGCCGACGGGATAGGCCTTGGGATTGTCGCTGTAGACCCGCTCCACCTCCATCGCCGTCTCGTAGACGCGCATCATGGTGAAGAGGTTATGACCGATGGCGCGCTGCGCGAGCTTGTCGACGGCCTGGTAGATGGCCGCGGGCTCGTGGGCGGCGGCCTGCATCGCCATCACTTCGGCAATGTCGGCGACCGTCAAGGGCTGTCTCGTCGCGGCCATGGCAATCCTGCGTTGCAGTGTCGGTGGCACTCTGCCCGTGCGCGGCATGGAGGGCAAGCGAGGCGTGTCGTCTCAGCGCTGCCGTGTCTCCCAGTTCGGCGCGCGATGGACTGGCGCGTTGGCGGGGGACAGCGGCGCCTTGCCCAAGATCATGTCGGAGGCCCGCTCCGCCATCATGATCGTCGGCGCGTTCAAATTGCCGCTGACGATGCTGGGCATGATCGAGGCATCGACCACCCGCAAGCGCTCGACCCCACGCACCCTGGTCTCGGCATCGACCACGGCCATCTCATCTGTGCCCATCTTGCAGGTGCCGCAGGGGTGGTAGGCGCTCTCCGAGCGGGCGCGCACGAAGGCATCGATCTCGGCATCGGTCTTGACCGAAGGACCCGGTTGCAGCTCCTCGCCGCGGAAAGGGTCGAAGGCCTTCTGCTGGAAGATCTCGCGGGTGAGCTTGACCGCATCGCGCATCTCTTCTCGGTCCTGCTCGGTCGCGAGATAGTTCGGCTGCAGGACCGGGTGCTTGAGCGGATCGGAAGAGGCGAGCGTGAGGTTGCCGACGCTGGTCGCCCGCATCGGGCCGATATGGGCCTGGTAGGCATGGCGATGGGCCGGCTGGCGTCCATGGTCGATCACCATCGAAGGCAGGAAGTGCAGCTGCAGATCGGGTTGGCGTACGCCCGGCCGGCTGCGGATGAAGGCGCCGGCTTCCAGATGCGCCGAGGCACCGAGCCCAGTCTGAAAGAGGAACCACTCGAGCCCGATACGGAGCATCGCCAGCGTCTTGGTGGCGCTGTAGAGGGTGATGGGCTGGGTGGAAGCGACCTGCACATAGAGCTCGAGATGGTCCTGCAGATTGGCGCCCACCCCCGGAACATCGGCGATGACGGCAATGTCGTGCGCGCCGAGATGATCGGCCCTGCCGATGCCCGACAGCATCAGGAGCTGCGGGGTGTTGATGGCGCCGCCGGCGAGGATGACCTCCCGCTCGGCCCGCGCCCGGCGCGTGCTGCCGTCCTTGGCGTATTCGATGCCGATCGCGCGTCCGCCCTCGAACAGGATCCGGGTCGCCAGCGCCTTCACCTCGACCAGCAGGTTCCGACGCTTCAAGGCCGGTCTCAGATAGGCCTGCGCCGCGCTCCAGCGCCGGCCGCGGTGAATGGTCATGTCCATTCGCCCGAAGCCTTCCTGCTGGTAGCCGTTCATGTCGGCGGTGAGGGGGTATCCCGCTTCCAGCCCGGCGTGGATGAAGGCATCGAACAAGGGGTTGCGGCTGGACCCGGTCGAGACATTGAGCGGCCCGTCGCCGCCGCGATAGGCATCGGCGCCGAGCGCCCTGGTCTCGGCCCGCCTGAAGTAGGGCAGCAGCTCGGCGTAGGACCAGCCGGAGAGACCGCCCGCCGCCCAGCGGTCATAGTCGTCGGCGTGGCCGCGCACATAGACCATGGCATTGAGGGAGGAAGAGCCGCCGAGCACGCGACCCCTGGGCCAATAGAGCCGCCTCCCATCCATATGGGGCTGCGGCTCGGTCTCGTAGAACCAGTTGTAGCGGTCGTCGGCGAGGTTGTAGGTGAGTGCAGCGGGCATGTGGATCTTCCAGGTCCAATCCCTGGGACCCGCCTCCAGCAGCAGCACCTTGACCGAGGGGTCGGCGGAGAGCCGGTTCGCCAGCACGCAGCCCGCCGATCCGGCACCGACGATGATGTAGTCGAAGGTTTGCATGGAGGTCTCGAGGCGGCGCCGGCTATGGCGCCTCTTCCTCGATCCGGGCCAGGCTTTCCTCGCGGGCGAGGCTGCGGTCATAACCGAGGCTGGCGGCGATGAGCTGGCGGGTATAGGGGTGGCGCGGGCGGTTTTCGGAGAGCTGGCCCACCTCCAGCTCCTCGACGATGCGGCCGTGGTTCATGACCGCGAGCCGGTCGCACATATGGGCAACGACGCTGAGATCATGGCTCACCAGGATATAGGTGAGATTCTCGCGCTCGCGGATCTCCGCTAGAAGGTTCAGGATCTCCGCCTGCACCGACACATCGAGCGCCGAGGTGGGCTCGTCCAAGAGCAGGATCTTCGGCTCCAGCACCAAGGCCCGGGCGATGGCGACCCGCTGGCGCTGGCCGCCGGAGAGCTGATGGGGATAGCGGAAGCGGAAGGCGGGGCCGAGGCCGACTTCGCGCAACACCCGGGCGATGCGCTGATCCGCATCGCCGAGGCCGTGGATGGCGATGGGCTCGCCCAAGGCGGTGTTGACGGTGTGCCTGGGATGCAGCGAGCCATAGGGGTCCTGGAAGACCATCTGCACCAGCTTGAAGAAGCTCTTCGGTCGATTGGGCTCGAGCCGCGCTCCGTCGACGCTGATCGCGCCTGACCAGGAGCGATTGAGGCCGGCGAGAGCCCGGAGAATGGTCGACTTGCCGCAGCCGGACTCGCCGACGAGACCGAAGACGGTGCCCTTGGGCACCGCGAAGGAGATGCCGTCGACCGCGGTGATGGCACTCTGTCCCCGGCCGAAGGTGACGGTGAGCCCGTCGACCGCGATTGCCGGCTCGTTCATGGGCGCCCGCTTGTGCCGGTGATCGGCTCGGTCAGCCAGGCCGGGTCGCGCTGGAGGACCGCCAGCCGTCGCCGGCGCTGGCTAAGCCGCGGCAGGGACTCCAGGAGCCCGCGGGTGTAGGGGTGGGTCGCCTGGTACAGCTCCGAGGCCTTGCAGCTTTCGACGATGCGTCCGGCATACATGATGAGCACCCGGTCGCAGAACGAAGCGACCAGGTTCAGATCATGGCTGATGAACATGAGGCCCAAGCCGCGCCGCGCCACCAAATCGTCGAGAATGGCGAGAACCTGCAGGCGCACGGTCACATCCAAGGCCGAGGTCGGCTCGTCGGCGATGAGCAGCGCCGGCTCCGCCATCAGCATCATCGCGATCATGACGCGCTGGCCCATGCCGCCGGAGACCTCATGGGGATAGAGATCGTAGACCCGCTTCGGATTGCGGATGCGGACCGCCTCCAGCATCGAGAGCACGCGCTGGCGCGTCTCCCTTCGGCTGAGCTTGAGCCGTGCCGGCAAGGCCTCGGCGATCTGATCGCCGACGCGCATCACCGGGTCGAGGGAGAATTTCGGATCCTGCATGATCATGGCGATGCGCCGACCGCGGATCTCCAGCATGTCGCGCTCGCTCGCCGCGACGAGATCGGCGCCATCGAAATCGATGCGCCGGGCGCTCACCATGGCGTTGCCGGGGGTGAGCTTCAGGATGGCGCGGCCGGTCATCGACTTGCCCGAGCCGGACTCGCCGACGATCCCGACCTTCTCGCGCCCGACGGTGAAGCCGACGCCGCGGACGGCTTCGACGATCCGATGCGGGGTTTGGAAGCGGACCCAGAGATCGTCCACGGTGAGGAGCGCCGCGGTCACGACCGTCCTGTCCCGGAACTACGTAGAAATAAGATAGCGTTGCAGAGCCGCCATGCGTCCTTCGACAAGCTCAGGATGAGGTGAGTCGTGCGTCGCATCGAGGATGGAACAATGAAAGACCTCATGCTGAGCTTGTCGAAGCACGCATGCCCGTTGTCCAACGCACCGTCCGATAGCGGCATGGAGCTCATTCGCTGCGCGGGTCGAGCACGTCGCGGAGCCCGTCGCCGAAGAGGTTGAAGGCGAGGCTGATCATCAGGATGGCGATGCCCGGCATGGCCGCCAGCCACCAGCTGCCCAGCATGTATTGCCGTCCGGTGGAGAGCAGCGCCCCCCACTCCGGCAGGGGCGGCTGCGCGCCTAAGCCGAGGAAGCCCAGGCCAGCCGCGGTCAGGATGATGCCGGCCATGTTCAAGGTGATGCGCACCACCATCGAGGGAATGCACATGGGCATGATGTGTTTGACGATGATGCGCAAGGACGAGGCGCCCTGGATGCGGGTCGCGTTGATGTAGTCGCTGGAGCGAACGGTGAGGGTCTCGGCGCGGGCAAGGCGCGCGATCGGCGGCCAGACGGTGAGCGCGATGGCGATGACCGCATGGTCGAGGCCGGGGCCGAGGGCGGCGACGAAGGCGAGCGCCAGGATGAGCCCGGGGAAGGAGAGGAAGACGTCGGTCACCCGCATCAGCACCGTGTCGGTCCAGCCGCCGAAATAGCCGGCGACCGTGCCCATGACCAGGCCGATGGGGGCGGCGATCACCGCCACCACGCCGGCGATGTAAAGGGTGATACGCGAGCCCCAGACGACGCGGCTGTAGATGTCGCGGCCGAGCTCATCGGTGCCGAACCAATGGGCACGGCTGGGCGGCATCAGGCGATTGGCGAGATTTTGGGCGTTGCTGCCATAGGTGGCGATCACCGGCGCGAACAGCGCCACCAGCAATAGGAGGAGGATGACGCCGAGGCCGAGCATGGCCAGCGGATTTTGGCGGAGCCTGAGCCAGCCGAAATACAAGCGCTGCAGATTGGCGTGTCTGGCCGAGGTGGTGACCTCGGCGGTGAGCCAGCCGCGCAGCGACTGCGCCCCGGCTTCGTGCGCTGCCGCCGTCATCGCGTCCGCGGATCCAAGATCCGGTAGAGGAGATCGGAGAGGAGGTTGAGGCAAACGAAGGTGATCCCGACGATGAGCACGCAGGCGAGCACCGCATTCATATCGCCGGTCAAGAGGCCGGAGGTGAGATAGCGCCCGAAGCCGGGCCAGGCGAACACCGTTTCGGTCAAAACCGCACCCTCGAGCAGGAAGGCGTAAGCCAGGGCGATGACGGTGATGAGCTGGACCGCAATGTTGCGGAAGGCATGGCGCCACACCACCCGCCATTTGGACAGGCCCTTGACGCGGGCGGCGATGATGTATTCCTGGCCCAGCTGCTCCAGCATGAAGCTGCGGGTCATGCGGCTGATATAGGCCATCTGCGCATAGCCCAGGATCGAGGCCGGCAGCACGATATGGCTGACGGCATTCCAGAACACCTCCCACTCGCCTTCGAGCGCCGAGTCGATGAGGATCGAGCCGGTCCGGGGCTCGACGATGTCGAGAAAGAACACATCCAGCCGCCCCGGCCCGCCGACCCATCCGAGGGCCGCATAGAAGACCACGAGGCCCATGAGCCCCAGCCAGAAGGTGGGCGAGGAGTAGCCGAGCAGGCCGATGAAGCGCGCCACATGATCGATCGGGCTGCCGCGATAGACCGCTGCCAGCACGCCGATGGGCACGCCGATCGACACGCCGAACGTGAGGCCCACGGTGGCGAGCTCGATGGTGGCCGGGAAGACGCGCTTGATGTCGACGGCAACGCGGTTGCCGGTGAACAACGCCTGGCCGAAATTGCCGGTCAGCATGTCGCTGACGAACAGCCAGAACTGCATGTAGAGCGGCTTATCCAGGCCGAGCTGGTGATAGACCATGTCGTAGGTGGAGGCATCGGCCTGGTCGCCGACGATGGAGATGACCGGGTCGATCGGCAGCATGCGCCCGATGAAGAAGGTAAGCGCCAGGAGACCGATCAAGGTCACCGCCACCGAGGAGACGATGCGCCACGCGGGCCTGACCCAGCCCGGGAGAAGCGAGGCCGCTTCTCCCGCTCGCATGGGCTTGGCGAGTCCGGTGCTGGCCACGACGGATCGCTACTTGTCGATGGTCTCGTAGCCGACGCGGAAGGCGTTCTCCTTGAACACCTTCACCTCCTTGCGGAGCGCGATCGGCCGGATGGGCTGGAACATGTAGGCCATCGGGCCGGTCTCCATGAGGCGCATCTGAATGCTGTGATAGATGGCGATGCGCTTCGCCGGGTCCTTCTCGAACATCGCCTTGTCGGTGTCGGCATTGATCGAGAGATCCTGGAAAGCAGCGCGCCAGCTCGGATACATGGCGAGCTTCGCCTCGGCGCTGTTGTCGGGGTTGATGCCGTGGCGTGAGATCATGCTGTTGGCATCGGGATATCCGGTCTGCCAACCGATCTGGGAGATCTCATAGTCGCGGGAGCGGGTGCGTGTGAAGAGCTGCGCGTCCGCCATCTGTTCGAGCTCGAGCGTGATCCCTGCCTTGGCCGCATTGCCCTGGATGTGCTGAGCCAAGGCTGGATTGAAGTTGTTCGCCGAGAGAATCAGTTTCTTCTTGAAGCCTTGCGGATAGCCGGCCTCGGCCAAGATCTGCTTGGCCTTGTCGATGTCGAGCTTGAAGGGCAGGCCCTCTTCCTTGGAGAGCGCGCCGAAGGCGCCGATCGGCACCACGCTTGCCCGCGCGATGCCTTGATATTTCATGACCGTCGATTCCAGTCCCTTGTAATCGACGAGGTAGCGGAAGGCGAGGCGCACCTTGGGGTTGCTCAGGATGGGATCAGTCAGGTTGAAGGAGAGATAAGTGTAGCCGTGGGTGGCGGTGAGCTGCAGGCGGAGATTGGAGCTGTTGTCGACAGCCTCGAGGTCCTGCGCATTCAAGAGACGGGCGGCATCGATGTCGCCTTTCTCGAGCTGGAGCCTTTCCGCACCCGACTCTGGTACATGGCGGACGATGATGCGGCGCATCGCCGGCTTCTTGTCCCACCAATCTTCGTTGCGCTCGAGAATGACCACGTCATTGGCATTCCAGGTGCGCAGGCGGTAGGGGCCGACGCAGGCGCTGTTGGTCTTGAGCCAGGCGTTGCCGAGGTCGTTGTTGACGACGTGCTTCTCGATCTCCTGGCGATCGAGGATAAAGGCCGAGCGCGTCACGAACAGCGACGAAAGAATGAGCTGCGGCGGATAGGGTTTGTCGAGCTTGACCAGCAGCGTGTTGTCGTCCGGCGCGGTGAACTGCTGCGCCGACAGCTCCTTGGTGAAGCCCCATTCGCGCAAGGTCGCGGCATCGCCGAAGTTGAGCGCAAGCACGCGCTGCATCGACCAAGCGGCATCGCCGGCGGTCACTGGATTGCCCGTGGGATGCTTGAGGCCCTTGCGGATCTTGAAGGTGAGGCTGAGCCCGTCCTCCGACATCGACCAGCTTTCAGCCAACCTGGGCACGATCTTGGAGACATCGTCGAAGTCGAAGGCAACCAGCCGGTCGCAGACATTGGTCATGATCTCATTGCCGTTCACCTCGCCGATCTGCGCTGGATCCATGGTGATCAGCGCATCGAGGTTCCAGGCCATGACGAAGGTGTCTTTGGGCGTCTCCGCCATTGCCGGAAGGGCGGTCAGAGCCGCAATGGTTGCGGTGGCGGCGATGCGCTTCAGCATGGATGGTCTCCCCTGTTGCAAGCTCCACGGCGAAAGCCGTGAGCCGGTCGGTTCCGGGTGAAGCCGGCGCAATGGTTGGGCCGGGTCGTTCCCGGCCTCGGCGCGTTCTCGCGCGATTCCCTGTTGGCCGCCATTTTTCGCTGGGCCGGCATGGCGATGCAAGCGAAAGCTCAGCCAGGCCCGCCTCGCCTGCTATGCTTCGCCGAGTGCCGAGAGGAGGGGGTCTTGCCCGATATCGTCAGCGTTTCCGCCGCTTCCTATCATGCCCAGCGCGCCTATCTGCCCGGAGCGGAATGGTCCCGGATCGAGGACCCGAGGCGGCTCGGCTGGTCGCCCGATGGGCTGGAAGCGGCCAAGGGCTATGCCGCAACCGTGCCCACGGCTTCGGTCATGATCGTCCAGAGCGGCCTGGTGGTGGATGAATGGGGCCCGACCGAGCAGCGCTATATGTGCCACTCCATCCGTAAGAGCTTGCTGTCGGCGCTCTACGGCATCTTCGTCGAGCGCGGCGCCATCGAGCTTGGGAGATCGCTGGCCGATCTCGGCATCGACGACAAGGAAGGACTGAGCGAGCGCGAGAAGCTGGCAACGGTGTACAACCTCCTGCTGGCGCGCTCCGGCGTCTATCACCCGACCGGTTTCGAGAGCCCGGGCATGATCGCCACCCGCGAGGCCCGCCACAGCCACGGCCCCGGCACCTTCTGGTGCTACAACAACTGGGACTTCAACGCGCTCGGCACCATCTTCGAAGAGCGCGCCGGGACCAGCATCTTCGCCGCCTTCCGCGATGAGATCGCGGTTCCTCTCGGCATGCAGGATTTCCGCTACGACGATGGGCGGAAGGACGGCGAGTATGTCGCGCTGGAGGCGAGCCGTCACCCTGCCTATCCCTTTCGTCTCTCCGCCCGCGATCTCGCGCGCTTCGGCCTCCTCTATCTGCGCCTCGGTCGCTGGGGCGATCGCCAGATCGTGCCGGAGGATTGGGTCCGCAATAGCGTGCTGCCCTATTCCGATGCAGGCGATCACGGCGCCTATGGCTTCATGTGGTGGGTCACCCGCCAGGGCATCCACTATCCCGGCGTGATCCTGCCCGAGGGCAGCTACTCCGCCCGCGGCGTCGGCGGCCATGTGGTCCTGGTGATCCCGAGCCGCGAGCTCGTGATCGTGCATCGGGTCGACACCGATATTAAAGAGACGGAGGTGAACGCCCATCAGCTCGGCCGGCTGTTCGGCCTCATCCTGGCGGCGGCGCCGTGAGATGGCGTCAGTGACAAATGTCACAGCACGGTTACGAGGCCATCGGCTAGGCTGGCAAGGAATGGAGCGTCGATCGACATGGGCGCAGACAGCGGCATCTTAAACAGGAGCATGCCCGTGGCGACGGCCCCGACAGCGCCTCCACCGGCGGCGGCGTGGGCTCAGCTCAATCGCCTGGCCTTCGGCCCGCGTGCGGGCGAGGCGGAGCTCATGCATCGCCAGGGGCTTGCCGCCTGGCTCGACCAGCAGCTGAAGCCCGATGAAGCCGCCGACGGCGAAAGCCGCAAGCGGCTCGCCGCCGCGACGCTGCGCATCCGCTATCCCGCCGGCGATCAGTATCCGGCCGTCGACGAGACCCGGCCCTTGGGCACGCTGGCCGCCCCGATCGAGCAAGTCTGGCCGCTCGCCGACGGCAAGCGCCCGATCGCCGGGGCCGAACGCCAGCGGCCGCGCCAGGAGGTGATGGCGGCCACGCTCATCCGCGCGGTCTATAGCCGCTGGCAGCTGCGCGAGGTGCTGGTCGATTTCTGGCACAACCATTTCAACGTCAACGCCGCCGGCGACCAGTCGGTCGCCGCCGCTCTGCCGAGCTTCGACCGGGATGCGATCCGGCCCCATGCGCTCGGCAATTTCCGCCAGCTCCTGGGTGCGGTCGCCAAGTCGCCGGCGATGCTGGTCTATCTCAACAACCGCTCCTCGCGCGCCGGCAACGCCAACGAAAATTACGCCCGCGAGCTCTTCGAGCTGCATGGGCTCGGCCGCGCCGCGTATTTCAACGATCTCTACAGCCGTTGGCGCGACGTGCCCGGTGCCGCCGACGGCCATGCTGCCGGTTACATCGACGGCGACGTCTACGAGGCGGCGCGGGCCTTCACCGGCTGGAGCATCGAGGACGGCGCCGGACTCGGGGGCGAGCTGCGCCTGCCGATGACCGGTCGCTTCGTCTATGTCGAAGCCTGGCACGACAACTACCAGAAGCGCGTGCTGGCGAGCGAGTTCGACCCGTTCCAGCCGGCCATGGCCGACGGGGAGAGGGTCTTGGATCTCGTCGCCTTCCATCCGGCGACCGCGCGCCATGTCGCAACCAAGCTCTGCCAGCGCCTCGTCGCCGATGCGCCGCCGCCGGGCCTGGTGCAAGCCGCCGCCGATCGCTTCATCAAGCTCCGCGACCGGCCGGACCAGATCGCGCAAACCGTACGCCTGATCGCCACATCGCCGGACATCGCGCGCGGGGCGGGCGCCAAGGTCAAGCGACCCTTGGAGCTGGTGGCCTCCTTCATGCGCGCGAGCGGCATCGACTTCCAGCCGACCCTCGGACTCCTGGGCGAGCTCGACGGTTCCGGCCAGCGCCTCTTCGGCTGGGGCCCGCCGACCGGACACCCCGATACGGCCGATTACTGGACCAGCACCAGCGCCATGCGCCGGCGGTGGTCGCTCGTGCTCGGCACCGCCGAGAACTGGTGGAGCACCGGGGTGTTCGATCCCACGCACGCCGTCGGCGGCGGCGAAGTCGCGGCTGCCTCCGTGCTCGGCTACTGGCTGCCGCTCTTGACCGGGACCCACGAGGGTGCCGAGGATCTTGCCGCTGCGATGGGCGTCGAGCCGATGACCGTGCTCGCAACCGACCAGGCACGGCGCTTGGTGGCGTTGGCGGCGCTGTCGCCGCGGTTCCAGAGGCGGTGAGACCATGCGCGTGAGCCGCCGCCATCTCCTGCAAAGCGCTGTGGCCGGCGCCGTCGGCGCCCTTCCCGGCGTGCGCAACCTCGCCTTCGCCGAGACCGGGCAGGGGCGGGATCTCGTCGTCGTGATCTTCCTGCGCGGCGGCTGCGATGCGCTCAACATGATGGCGCCGGCCAACGACCGGAGCTACATCGACGCGCGGCCGCCGGAGCTGAGGGTGCTGGATGCCGGCGACCGCCAAGGCCATCGCCTCGACAGCAACCTCGTGCCCGGCCTCGATTTTCGTCTGCACTCCGAAGCGGCACCGCTCTATGAGCTTTATCGCGCCGGCCATCTCGCCATCGTCGTGGCGACGGGGTTGAGCAACGCCACGCGCAGCCATTTCGTCGCCCAGGATTTGATCGAGCGCGGCATCGTCGATGAGCAAAAGCGGCCCGAGCGCGACACGGGATGGCTCGCGCGCTATCTGGCCGAGGCAAAGGCCCCGGCGAGCGTACCCGCGGTCTCGGCCAATCCCGGCGTCTCCGCCGGGCTCCTGGGCGATGCGGCGGCGCTCGCGGTTCCCGATATGCAGGGAGGCCTCGGCATTCCCGGCGGCGAGCCGGTGCGTCAGGCCTTGGCCCGGCTCTATGGCAGCGGCGAGGATGTGGTGGCGCGCGCCGGGCGGCAGGCCCTCCAGAACATCGCCGCGGTCGATGTGGCACTGCCGCGCGGCCCCGACGGCAAGGTCGCGGCCTATCAGCCCGACAATGGCGCCGCCTACGATGGCGGCGGCGAATTCATGCGCAGCCTGCAATCGGTGGCGCGGCTGGCCAAGGCGGAGCTCGGTCTTGCCGTGGCGGCGGTCGATTGCAACGGCTGGGATCACCACGAAGGCGAGCCCGGCCGCTTCAACAATCTTGCCGGCGTCTTCGCCCGCAACCTCGCGGCGTTCTACAACGACATGGCCAAGAGAAACGAGCGGATGACGATCGTGGTCATGAGCGAGTTCGGCCGCCGCTTGCGAGCCAACCGTAGCCAAGGCACCGACCACGGCCATGGCGGCCACATGCTGGTGCTGGGCGGCCATGTGATGGGCGGCAGGCTCTACGGCACCTGGCCCGGGCTCTCGACCCCGGAGCTCGACCGCGGCGTCGACCTCGCCGTCACCACCGACTATCGCGCCGTGCTCGCCGAGCTCGTCCTGCGGCGGCTCGGCGTCAAGGATACGGCGACGATCTTACCAGGCTTTACTCCGCTGGCGCCGTTCGGGCTGTTCCGGACTTAGGTCCGACGGTATCATTGCTGATCCTGTTCCAAATTTAATCGTCATGGCCGGGCTTGACCCGGCCATCCACGTGGTGCAGCCGTACAACGGAAGACGTGGATGCCCGGATCAAGTCCACGGCTGTCCGGTTTAGTTTTTGTAGACAGGGCGCATGACGTTGATTCATCTGCGTCTGGAACGTCTGGCAACGTTTCTGAACACGGAAGGGACCAACGTCATGCGCCACCAGAATAG
>JACQAG010000067.1 GCA_016195085.1 Pseudomonadota bacterium
ATACCCAAGGTCGGCACTACACGCCCGAATCCCACCTCACGCGCCGATCAAACCCTTGATCCGCCTTGCGCACAAAAATCGACTCGAGCCAATACCGACCCCAAACTGCGCAAGTTGGGCTAACCCTCCCGGGCTCGCGCGGGCGGCGCTGATCCGGGCGGCCGCATGCGCCCCTTGTCCTTGAAATAATTTACATATCGCGCATGCCATATCGGCAAGACGGCGCCGGCCTTGACTGTTAGCTGCATATGCAGCATATATCACCTGCATATGCAGCTAACAGCCTGGAGGAGGCGGCGTCATGGCTTCGGATCACGAGCTCCATGGGGGACTGGGTCGTACCCTGCCCGGCTGGCGGACCGGCGTGGTCCTTGCGGGTTGGTTGGCGCTGGTCTTGGTCGGCCTGTCGACCGGCGCGTTCTGGGCGCGGTCGGCGGAGGAGCCGCCTTTGCTGCTTCTCTTCGCCATTCTCGGCCCGGCAGCGATGTTTGCCGCGGCCTATCGCCTCTCGCCGGCGTTTCGCGTTTACGTGCTTTCGCTCGATCTCAGGCTGCTGACGGCTGTGCAAGCCTGGCGCGTCGGCGGCGGCGTCTTCATCGCGGTGCATGCGCAAGGGTTGTTGCCCGGCCTATTCGCCTACCCTGCCGGCTATGGCGATATATTCACCGGCGCCTTCGCGGTCTTCGCGTTGATGGCGCTCATCAATCGCACGCCCGGCTGGCAGACCCAGCTCGTCCGCCTCAACTATATCGGCCTCGTGGACTTCGCAGGCGCGGTCGGCACCGGAGTGCTCGCCAGCCAGGGGCCGCTCGGCCTTCTGCGCGGCGCAGTTTCCACCGAGGCGCTCCAGCATTACCCGCTCGATCTCATACCCACCTTCGCCGTGCCGCTGTGGATCCTCGTCCACATCGCCTCGCTCATCCAGCTCCGGCGGATACGGGCGGAGAGCGCCATGACGGCGAACCACGCCCCGGCGACAGCATGACCGGACGAAAGGTCAAACGCGCCGGCGGGGCAAACGCCGCTTCCGGCGAGGCGCCCCAGCCGATGGCGGAATTGATGGGCTGCACCTGCCAGCGGCTGCGCAAGGCGACGCGTCGGGTGACCCAAATCTACGAAGGGTTCCTCGCACCCGTCGGCCTCACCAGCCCGCAATTCGGCCTGCTCGCCAACCTCGCCGCCCGCGATGATGTTTCGATGAACGAGCTGGCAGAGCGCTTGGTCACCGACCCGACGACGCTCAACCGCAATCTGAAGCCGCTGGAGAAGGCGGGATACCTCAAGATCGATTCCGGCAGCGACGATCGGCGCCGGCGTCGTATCGCGCTGACCGAGCGCGGGCGTCAAACCTTCGAACGGGCCATACCGCTCTGGCGACAGGCCCAGCAACATCTTGAAGCCGTCCTCGGCCGCAAAGACCTCGAGGCGTTGAACGACGCCCTCAGCCGGTCACTGCGCAGCCTCACCCGGCAATAGCGAGGCCATGCCATGGACGACGCCAACGATCATTCGCTTGGATCCGTTTCCAGCCGAGACGATCGCGTGCAAGCGAGCGTGTCGCCCGAGTCGGTCAAGAGTTCGGCTCCGCTGCTGGGCCCGATCCTGGCGGGGCCGATCGTGCCGACCATGCTGCGCCTGGCGCTGCCGACGCTTGTCGTGCTCCTGGTGCAGACCTCGGTCGGCGTGGCCGAGACCTATTTCGTGAGTTTCCTCGGCACCGAGGCCTTGACCGGGGTGGCGCTGGTATTCCCGGTCCTGATGCTCATGCAGATGATGTCGAATGGCGGCATCGGTGGCGGCGTCGCCGCCGCCATCGCCCGGGCGCTGGGTGGTGGCCGCACGGCTGACGCGGAAGCCCTTGTCTTCCATGCGCTGGTGCTGGCAGGGCTGTTCGGATTGGCCTTCACCGCGGCGGCCCTCCTGGGCGGGCCGGTGCTCTACCGGGCGCTCGGCGGCACCGAGGGGGCTTTGAGGGCGGCGCTCACCTACTCGGATATCGTCTTCGCCGGCGCGATCCCGCTCTGGGTCGTTGCCGTGCTGGCCTCCGCACTGCGCGGTTCGGGCAATGTCAGGGTTCCCGCTTTGGTGACCGTGATCGGGGCCGCCTTGCTCGTTCTCGCCTCGCCGGCATTGATCTTCGGCTGGGGTCCCTTGCCGCGCCTCGGTATCGCCGGAGCCGGTATCGCCGTCGTCACCTACTACCTCGGCGGTGCGGCGGCGCTGATCGGCTACCTGGCGACCGGTCGCGGCTTGAGGCTGCGCCGCGTCAAGCTGGAGGGGCGCCTCTTCAAGGACATCCTGGGCGTCGGCATCCTGTCGGCGATCGGCACCGTCCAAGCCAATCTTACGGTGGCGCTGGTCACCGGCGCGGTCGGCCTGTTTGGTGCCGAAGCGATCGCCGGCTACGGTCTCGCCTCTCGCCTCGACTATGTGTTGGTGCCGCTGCTGTTCGGCTTCGGCACGGCGCTGGTGACCATGGTCGCTGCCAATCTCGGATCAGGCCAAGTCAAGCGCGCGCGGCGCATCGCATGGATCGGTGCTGCGATCGGGGCAGGGGCGACCGAGCTCATCGGCCTCGCGGCCGCCTCCTATCCCGCCGGCTGGATCGGGCTCTTCAGCGACGATCCGACCGTCTTTCAAACCGGCGCGCTCTATCTGAGGACGGTCGCACCCTGCTATGGCTTCTTCGGCCTTGGCATGATGCTCTATTTCGCCAGCCAAGGCGCCAGGCGGGTGGCGTGGCCGGTGATCGGCGGAACGATCCGGCTCATCGTCGCTGGCCTCGCCGGCTGGTCCGCGGTTGCCTGGCTCGACGCCGGCCTGACCACGCTCTTTGCGGTCGTTGCCCTATCGATGGTGCTGTTCGGCAGCATCTGCGCGCTTGCGGTGCGCATGAGCCGATGGCAGCCGTCTGCGCCTGATATCCGCTCGGGCCGTATTGCTGCGGGACGACGCATCGTTTGAAAGTGCGGCGACACATGGTTTGAAAATCACGCTTTAGCGCCGCCCAAGAGTCGCTTCGTCCGCAAGCTTCAAGGATTGCTGCCTCATGGTTCGGTCGCTGATCGTAGAGATCGACCATGAGACGTGGCCTGCGGCCCCCGGGCGCGCTCATGCCGTTCATCGGTTGCTTTACGACACCTGGTCAAGCGGTTGGCGTGTCGAGGCCCGATCTGGCATTTTGCTAACGCCGATACACATTTCTGTGCTACCGCCGCGGCGGGAGCGCAGCACCGAAAGGCAAGAGCAGCCCGATGCCTGAATTTGCCGCTCAGCGTCTATTGGAAACGCCGACCGTTGCGGTGTGGGACGTCTGCTGCGAGGGCATGTGCCGGTACCAGAGTGCTGAGGAGCGCGTGACCGCCGTGCACCTGGTGTTTCCATACCGTGGCGTCTTTGTGCGGCATGTGGGGCGTGACCAGGCAGTCGCCGAAGCGAACCAGGTGTTGTTTTTTAACGCCACCGAAGGCCATCGGATCAGTCATCCCGTGCCCGGTGGCGACGCCTGTCTATCGCTGGCCATCAGCGAACCGCTGCTGCGTGAATTGGCTCCGAACGCCTTGCTGCGGGGCGGCGCGGCCTTGGCATTTCGTCAGCAGCGCCTGCGGCTCGATCCGCGCGCGCAAGCCCTGGTTGCTCTGCTCAGGCACAGCTTGCATCAGGGCGCCGCGGAGCCGCTGGAAGCGGAGAGCCTGGCACTGACGCTCGTGCGGCGAGCATTGGGGCCGCGTACCGCGCATGCAGCGGGTGCCAGTGTCGGACGGCAGCGTCTGGTGGACCGGGCCAAGCTCGTGCTGGCAAGCGATCTGGCGCGGCGCTGGACGTTGGCCGAAATCGCCGCTGAAGTGGGTGGCTCCCCCGTCTATCTCACGCAGGTCTTCCAGCAAGTGGAGGGCCTGCCGCTTTATCGCTACCAATTGCGGTTGCGGCTGGCGCGGGCGCTGGATCTTCTTGTCCAGTATGACAACCTGACCGGGCTCAGCCTGGATCTGGGCTTTTCCAGCCACAGCCATTTTAGCGCCGCGTTTCGCCAGACCTACGGCCGCTCGCCCTCGGCATTCAGGCGGTTGGCGCTGGATCGTTAGGGCCAGTCCAAGCAAATCGCTAAAGATTCCGACAGCGACGCTCTCTTCTCCCGTGGCCTAGTAGCGACACCCGGATTTCGGGTGTTCATGGAGAGCAAGGTCATGGTTGAGAAAACTTGTGCAGCTTGCGACGGCGAGCTGGACGCGAACTCTATCAAGGTCACGGTTGGCGGCAAGACCGTTGAAGTCTGCTGTGATGAGTGTGCGCACAAACTCAAGGAAGCGCATGCCTTCGCGGCGGCGCCGACGCGGAATTGAGTCATGCGCGGACACAAATCATCGGCAACCTCACGCAACATCCAGACCGCGTCGGGCCGTATCGGCTACACCGAGCAGGGCGCAGGACCGGTCGCGTTATTCGTGCATGGCGTGTTGCTGAACGGGCATCTGTGGCGACACCAGCTGGCGCATTTATCCGACATCCGGCGATGCATCGCCGTGGACTTGCTCGCGCATGGTGACACCGAAGTCGCGGCGGACCAGGACGTATCCGTGACGGCCAATGCGATCATGCTCGAGGAATTTCTCGATGCATTGAATATCGAGCAGGTGGACCTCGTCGGCAACGACAGCGGCGGAGGCATTGCGCAGATCTTCGCGGTATTGCATCCTGAGCGTGTCCGCAGCCTCACGCTCACCGACTGCGACGCCCACGACAACTGGCCGCCGGAGGCTTTCAAGCCTTTTCTGGCGATGGCAGCGGCTGGCGGTTTGCGCGGGACGATTGACGCGATGTTGTCGGACAAGAGCATCTATCGGTCGCCGCAAGCCCTTGGGCCAGCGTACGAGCATCCGGAACGACTGACCGACGACAGCATCGAAATATATCTGCGTCCGCTTGTGAAGTCTGAGCGGCGCACGCGCGACTTCCAGCGTTTCCTCGCAGCGTTCGACAACAAGCACACGCTCGCCATCGAAGCGCAGCTGAAGAAGCTGAAGGCCCCGACTCTCATCGTCTGGGGCACCGACGATGTGTATTTCGACGTGAAATGGGCGCGCTGGCTAGCCGACGCCATCCCCGGCACCCGGTGCCGGGTGGAGTTCAAGGGCGCCCGCATCTTCTTTCCCGAGGAGCGGTGGACGGAATTCAACCAAGAGCTTCGCACGCACTGGCAGGCGACATAGGAGGAGGCGAACTGACGCCGAACTCGCGAATCCATCGGGAGAAGACAATGGACGATCAAAGGCGCAAGGCCAGAAAATTCCGCGCATTGCATGTTCCCGGAAAGCCGGTCGTCCTCTTCAATGTCTGGGACGCGGGCAGCGCCAGGGCAGTTGCCGCGAGCGGCGCAAAGGCGATCGCGACGGGCAGTTGGTCGGTCGCCTGTGCCAATGGCTTCGCCGATGGCGAGCGGATGCCACGCGCCCGCGCCATCGACAATTTGCGCTTGATCGTCGGCGCGACGGACCTGCCGGTGACGATCGATCTGGAGAGCGGATATGGCGACACGCCGGAAGCGGTCATCGAGACGATCGGCCTGGCGATCGACGCGGGAGCCGTAGGCTGCAACCTCGAGGACAGCTTTCCGGCGGATGGAAGGCTCCGCGAGACAGGCGACCAGGCCGATCGCATCCGACGCGCGCGGGAGACGGCAGATGCTGCCAATATTGGATTCTTCATCAACGCCCGGACCGATATCTTTTTCCAGCGGCCGCCCGAGCAGCATGACGATGCCATGGTCGTTGAAGCGATCGAGCGAGCGCGTGTCTATACGGAAGCCGGCGCTGATGGGCTCTTCGCGCCCGGCCTATCCGATATCGCGCTGATCATGCGGCTCGCCGAAACATCGCGGCTCCCGCTCAACATCATGGTCGACGACGCCACCCCGCCTCTGCGCGCACTGGCCGAGCACGGCGTCGCGAGAGTGAGCCACGGCCCCCGCCCTTACCTCATGGTGATGAAGACGCTGGAAGAATCGGCCCGGGCGGCGCGGGGGTAAGGCATACGGTTTCGTTGTCGGCTTGATCGGCCAGGTTCGGCGACTCGGTTTCCCGCGGCGTTGAATAGGGCACTTTCAAAAAATGCGTCATTCCACACTTGCGCACGACACGCGAGATCAGTTTTTAACCGCACCGGCGGTCAGCCCCGAGACCATGTAGCGGCGCACGCAATAGTACAGCGCCGCCGGCGGCAGGGCGTAGATGACCGAGGTCGCCATCAGCAAGGCCCAGGGCGAATCGTCGCTCGACAGGAAGTAGCCGACGGCGACCGGGAGCGTGACCGAGGTCGGCGTCGACAGCATCAAGAGCGCGTAGAGGTACTCGTTCCAGGAGAGCAGCAGCGCATAGGTACCGATCGCGACCAGGGCCGGCACGATCAAGGGCAGATACACCTTAAGGAAGATCTGCGGCACCGTGGCGCCGTCGACCTTGGCGGCTTCGTCCAGCTCGAAGGGAATGTTCTCGGCGTATTGCCGGAGCACCCAGATGGCATAGGGTGTGGCGAAGGTCACCATGCTCAAGATCAGCGCCCATTGATTGTCCAGCATGCCGTAGTGGTACATGGTCTTGTACATGGGCACGGCGAGGAAGGCCGCCGGGATCAGATAGGTGAGGAGGGCCGCATTGGAAACGTGGTGGCCCCACCACAGCCGGAGCCGGCCGACGGCAAAGCTCGCGAGCGAGGCGATCGCCAGCACCAATGCGCAGACGGCGATGGCGACGATGAAGCTGTTGGCGATCTGTGCCCAGAAATTCTTCAGGAAGAAGTGGTCCTGGTTGATGACGGTGCGGTAGTTGTCGAGGGTGGGATGCGTCGGCCACAGCACCGTGCCGACCGCATCCTTCACCGGGGTCAGCGACAGCATCACCATGTAGTAGATGGGCAGGAGCGTCCACAGCAGCACCACGGCGCCGATGAGAACGAGGCGGGCCTCCTTGAAGAGGGCGGCGGGCCTCACGACGAGGCGCCCTTGCCCAGGCGCCTGAACATGTAGACGACCAAGGGGATCACCAGGGGCAAGGCGGTGATGAGCGCCGCCACGCCGGTGTCGAGGAAGCCCATCTTGTAGGCGTAGCGGATCGCCAAGGTCGCCAGTACGTGGGTCCGATCCAAGGGACCGCCGCCGGTCAAGAGATAGACGCTGTTGAAGTCGCCCAGGGACCAGATGGTCGAGAGCAGCGTGCAGACGAGGTACATGTTGCGCACGCCGGGCCAGGTCACATAGCGGAAGCGCTGCGTGCCGCTGGCGCCGTCCACCTCGGCCGCCTCATAGAGATCCTTCGAGATCGCCAGCCTGGCGGCCAGCAGGGTCAAGGTCCAGAACGGCAGATATTTCCAGATATGGATGGCGATGACGGCACCCATGCCAAGATCGGGCCTCAGCAGCCAGCCGGGTCCGGGGAACACGCCGAACCAGTCGAAGAGGAGGGTGTTGATCATCCCCCACTCGGAATTGAGCATCCAGCGGAAGGAGAGGATCGTCGGGATCGAGGGGATCGCCCAGGGCAGGATGAAGATGATGCTGAGCCAGCGGATCCAGCGCTGGGGGTGGACGAAGAATCCCGACAAGAACAGCGCCAGCGCCATCTTCAGGTTCACGCCCACCAGGAGGAAGACGAGCGTGTTGAAGATGGTGCGGAAATAGATCGGATCGCTCCATAGCTTCACATAGCTCTCGGGATTGCTGCCGAGATAGAAGCCGTAGGCGACGGGGTAGATGACGAAGAAGAGGAACACCACGCCATAGGGGATCAAGAGCACGATCCCCCAGAAGGTCTCCGGCGGCAGGGCGCGCCTGGAGGCCGGCGCCCGGGAAAGCACCGCCGGGGAGGCTGATGCCGCAATCTCGGCCATGGCTCTTCCTCTCCTGCGCTTGCCCCCACCCCAACCCTCCCCCACTAAGAAATGGGGGAGGGGGAGTAGGATCCTCAAGCGTGGCCCCTCCCCCGCGCGAAGCGTGGGGGAGGGTAGGGTGGGGGCGCTGCCGCTAGCCCGCCAGCTCCTTCAGCCGGCCGAACATCTCGTCCACGGCCTTGTCGACCGACCAATTGTCGATGACGATCCGGCCGATGGCGCGGCCGAACACGTTCTCGTTCTGCGCCTGCACCAGGCCTGCATTCAGGCTCGACGGGAAGGGCGACAAGGGATTGGTGGTGTACTGCTTGAACACGACGCTGCGGTGCGGGTCTTTGCCGTCGGTCCAGAACGGCGTGTTCGCCACCGTGAGGCTGGTGGGGAACCAGCGCCCGAAGGAGCCTTCGACATAGGGCCCAATCTGCTCAGGCGTCAGCAGGAACGCCAGGAACGAGCGGGCGCCCGCCTTGTTCTTGGCATCGCGGAAGATGACCGCCTGCTTGGTCGCCACGGGATAGATGATCTTCTGCCCGCCGGGGCCGTCGGGCAGCAGCATGGTGTGCATCTTCACATAGTAATTGGCTTTGGAGATGTCGGCGTCCGCCTGCTTGCCGGACTTGAGCGCCGCGTTCATGTCGTCCAAATGCTTGCCCGGGATCGACACCGACGGGTTCGGTGTCGCCACGGTGGTGCGGTTGTGCAGATTGTTGTTGTTGTCGGCATCGCCCCAGCTGACCGAGCCCGGCGGCGTGCAGCCGCGCTTGAACACGCTCGTGTATTGGGTCAGCGCCTTAACGTAGCCTTCGCGCACCTTCGGATCGGCGATCATGAGCTTGCCGTTCTCGTCGATCCAGCGGACGCCATAGGCGCCGAGGAAGGTGTAGAAGATGTAGAAGGTATCGGTCGCCTCGGTCGACATCGGCAGGCCCACCCCGAAGGTGCGCTGTCCCTTCTTGCGCAAGGCACCCTGCACCTTGTCGCACCAGAAATCCCAGAACTGATTCCAATCCTTCGGGATGTCGGCTTCCTTGAACCCGGCGTCCTCCAGCATGTCGTTCCAGTAGTGGAAATGCATGGTCTGCATGTGGATCGGCACGGCATAGACTGCCCGCTTGCCGTCCTTGCCGGCCATGGTGACCGAGGGCAGCACGTTGGGGAGGAACTTCTCCTTGTAGGGCGTGACGATGTCGCCGACGTCCTCGAGCAGGCCTTGTTTGGCCCAGCTCGCCGAGGCCTGGAAGTCGTAGACCCAGCCGAAGCCGACATCCGGCACGTTCTTGGCTTCGATCGCGCTCACCGTCTTGGTCAGCATGTCGTTGAGCGGGATCAAGGTCAGGTCGATCTTGCTGCCCGGGTTCTTCTGCTCCCAGGCCGCGATCGTCTTCAACAGCGCCGTGTCCTCGGCCTCGTAGAAGCCTTTGTTCCACCAGACCGTGACCGTGCCCTGGGCCAGGGCCGCGCCTGAGGTGGTGAGCGCGAAGGCACCCGCCGCCGCCAAGCCGAAAAGCATCCTCATGACGTCTCTCCTCCCTGTTTCGGTTCTTGCGGGCGACGGCCGCAAAGCCCCGTCCGCCGCTATCTTCTTTGGGCGGCAGCGATCGGCGCAGCCGCCCTCCGGACAATACTGTGTCGCCAAATTTCGGCTGTCAAACCGAAGCGCCGGCGCAACGCGGGGGTGCGCTATTGCGCCGCCGCGGCGGCCTTCAGCGGCGGTAGGGGCGAGGCCCGAAGCTTGGCCTCGAAGGTCTCAGCCTCCTTCGCCGAGAGCTCCGCCAAAGGCGTCTTCATCCGCCGCCAGCCGGGATCGCCCCGATAGACGGCGATGGCGTGCTTGAGGGAGGCGATCACCGGCTGGTCGAACAGCGCCGGCTGGGTCTTGGCGATGTCCGCCTGCAGCTTGGCCGCGTCCGCCTCGCCGCGGCGGTCATAGAGCCGGCGGAGTGCCCTCGGAATGAAGTTGGCCATGCCGCAGATCGTCCCGGTGCCGCCGGCCTTCAGCGTCTGCAAGAGGTGCGGCTCGTTTCCGGTCATGATCGACAGGCCCGGAAGCTCCTTGAGATAGGCTTGGGTGTTCGTCCAGTCGCCCGAGCTGTCCTTGATCCCGGCGACGGAAGCGCCGAAGCGCTGGCGCAACCGCTTGACCACGGCGAGCGAGATCGGCACGCCGGAGAGCTGCGGAATGTTGTAGAGGTAGAGCCGAAGCCCGCTATCCCCGACCTTGTCGATGATCTCGGCGAAGAAGCCGAAGATCCCATCCTCGACCTGATCCTTGAAGTAAAACGAGGGCAGGACCAAGACGCCGGCAACGCCGTGGCCGACGGCGTGGCGGGTGAGCTTGACCGCATCGCCAAGCGCGGCGGCACCGGTGCCGGCCGCCATCATCTTGGGCTGGATCCCGGCCGCGACCAGTCGGTCCAGCGCGTCCATCCGTTCTTCCACCGTGAAGGAGGTCGACTCGCCGCTGGTGCCCCAGGGGGTGAGGCCATGGCAGCCCTCGGCCAAGAGCCACCGGCAGTGGTCGGCGAAGCGGCCATGGTCGACCCGGCCGGCGGCGTCGACCGGGGTGGCCACTGCGGCGAAGACGCCCTCTAGGCCGGAAGAACTGGGTGGGCGGGCGGTCATAAGGGGGTGTGCTCCTCGGGATCGGACCGGCATTCTATGCCGGGTGCATCGAAGCGGCCAAGCGGCGCCATGGTCTTAGCTGCGAGATCTTGCCGTTCCGGACGTAACGCGTTACATATCGTAATGCGTTACGCAAGAGGATGTCGACCATGGCTACGGCAGCCGAGCGGATGCGGGCGATGCGCGGGCGACGGCGGAAGCGGGGTATGCGCGAGGTCAGACTTCACCTCCCAGATCCGCGGATAGGCGCGGTGCGTCGTCGCATTGCCATGCAGGTTCGAAGGCTCAATCAGGCCGATGAACAAGAGACATTGGCCTGGATTGAGGCGGTTTCGGAATTCGACGAGAATGCGTCGCGGTGACATTGTCGTCGTAGCGGTGTCTGACGACTATGGAAAGCCACGACCCGCCGTAATCGTTCAGACGAACGCATTTCCCGCAAACCACGCCTCGGTCATCGTCTGTCCGCTCACGAGTCACCTGGTCGAGCCAACGGATATTCGTGTCAAAATCGACCCGGACGGAAGCAATGGACTTCGCGCGACTTCGCAGGTCATGGCGGACAAACCCGTTACCGTGCGTCGCGAGCGGATTGGGAAGCGGATTGGACAATTAAGCGCTGCCGACGCAGCGCGGCTCGATGTCGCCATCGCTTTCGTCATGGGTCTCGCTGACTAGGGGCTCAGCCTAACAACCCCCGCTCGGCCAAGTTCCGCATGAGCGCCACCGCGCCGAAGGTCCAGGGCGGTGCCTTGTCGGAATGGGTCACGCGATTGACGAGGGATCCCAGCCTGGCCGAGCGAATGGTGACGATGTCGCCGAGCTTGTGGGTGAAGCCTTCCCCGGGCTTGCCCCGGTCCTTGGTCGGCGAGAACATGGTGCCGCTGAAGAGACAGACGCCGTCGGGATATTGGTGATTGGCGCCGATGGTCTGGGCGACGAGATCATGGAGATCGCGGCTGATCTTGGCGACCGAGGACGCCCCCTCGAGCACGAACTGATCCAGCCCCTCGACGCGGAGCTCGACCACGGTCTGCCTGAGATCGTCGAGGCCGAAGCTCGCATCGAAGAGCCTGAGGAACGGGCCGATGGCGCAGCTCGCATTGTTGTCCTTGGCTTTGCCGAGGAGGAGGGCGGAGCGGCCTTCGACGTCGCGGAGATTGACGTCGTTGCCGAGCGCGGCGCCGACCATGCGTCCCTTGGCGCTCGCCACCATGACGATTTCCGGCTCCGGGTTGTTCCAGATCGATTTCGGGTGGATGCCGATCTCGGCCCCCAACCCGACCGCGGCCATGGGCGGGCATTTGGTGAAGATCTCCGCATCCGGGCCGATGCCGACCTCCAGATATTGCGACCAGGCGCCGCGGCGGATGAGCGCCTCCTTCAGCTTGGCTGCCTCGGGCGAGCCGGGCTTGAGGCGCTCGAGCGAGGTGCCGATTTCGCCGTGGATGGTCTTGCGGATCTCCTCCACCCGCGCCGGGTCGCCCTTGGCCTGCTCCTCGACCAGGCGCTCCAGCATGGAGCTGACGAAGGTGACGCCCGAGGCCTTCACCGCCTGCAGGTCGACCGGAGCCAGGAAATACGGCTTCGCCGGATCGATGGCGCCGGCGGCGCTGTTGGCGATCATGTCGGCGAGCGAGCCGATGCGCGTGGCTTTCGCCCCACGCACGATGCCGACGGGGTCTTCGGCGTTGCACAGCTCGGCCACCGTCGGCGCCGCACGGCCGAGATCGAGCACGCTGTCCCCATCGAGACGCACGACGCTCGGGCCCGGGATCTTGCCCGGCACCCAAGCGCGGCCGATGAGCGTGCCTGCGGTCCCGTCCGCGGGCAGGATGGCGGCGGCATCGAGCTTGATCATGGCGCTTCCTCGGAACGGCTTATGGTTTGACGGCGGCGAGCACGGCTTCGGCGACCCGGTCGATCTGCGAGTCATCCAGATCGGCATGCATCGGCAGGCAGAGATTGCGCTTCGCGGTCGCCTCCGCCACCGGCAGCGCTCCCGGTCCCGGACCGAACCTCAGCAAGGGCGGCTCCAGGTGCAGGGGCCGATGATAGTAGATGGCGCTGCCGATGCCATCCGCGGCCAATGTTGCCTTCACCCGGTCGCGGTCTTCGATGAGGATGGCGTATTGCGCCAAGGCGCTGGCCCGTCCCTTGGGCCGGCTCTGGGTTTCGATGCGTCCGGTAAAGTGCCTGTCATAGGCATCGGCCACGCGCTGACGCTGGCGGAGCTCGTCGCCGAAGGCCTCGAGCTTGGCCAAGAGCACGGCTGCCTGCAGCGTATCCAGCCTGCCGTTGATGCCGATCGCCAGCACCTCGATGCGGTCGGGGCCGGCGCCGTGCTGGCGCAGCGCACGGAACTTCGCCGCCCGCTCTGCATCGTCGGTCAGCAAGGCGCCGCCATCGCCATAGCCGCCGAGCGGCTTCGAGGGATAGAAGCTGACGGCGGTGGTGGGCGCCAGCGAGCCGACTTGGCGGTTGCCGAGCCGGGCGCCGAAGCTCTGGGCCGCATCCGCCAGCAGCGACAATCCGCTTCGTTCGGCCACTGGCGCCAGCGCCTCGTAGGCTGCCGGCAAGCCGAAGAGATCGACGGCGACGATGGCGCGCGGATTGAGGCGACCTTCGCGCTTGACCAGCTCGATCCGGCGCTCGAGGTCGCCCGCGTCGATGTTGAGCGTGCCCGGCTCGATGTCGACGAAGACGGGGGTGGCGCCGAGGCGGACCGGCACTTCCGCGGTGGCGCGAAAGCTGTAGGCCGGCATGAACACCGCATCGCCCCGGCCGATGCGCTCGGCCATCATGGCGATCATCAAGGCATCGGTGCCGCTGGAGACGCCGACGCAATGCCGGGCGCCGGCATAGCGCGCCAGCGCCTCCTCGAACTCGGCCACTTCCGGCCCGAGCACGAAGCGGCCATGCTCGAGGACGCGCTGGATGCGCCGGTCGATCGCGGGTTTCAGGCGCCGGTACTGCGCCTGCAAATCCACGGCCGGAATCGGCGCCGGCGCGGGCTTCGCCTTGGCATGGCTCACGCGACCTTCTCCACCCAGCGGCGCAAGGAGTCGGTGATGGCGAGTGCCGTCTCCAGAGCCCGGCGCCCGGCGGGGCCGTCGACCAAGGGCGGCGTGCGGTTGGCGACCGCGCCGATGAAGGCCTCGATCTCGCGCTTCAGGCTGTCATGCTCCTCGAAGACGTTCTCCTCGATCTGAAAGTTCGGCATGCCCTCGACCACCGGCCCGCCGCGGCGGATGACCGTCACCTTGTGCTGCAGAAAATCCACCCTGAGATAGCCCGAGCGTTGGAAGAGACGCATGGTGCGTTCGCTCTTCATGCTGATGCGGCTGGCCGTCACGTTGGCGACACAGCCATTGGCAAAGCCGATCCGGGCATTGGCGATGTCTTCATGGTCGCCCAGGACCGGCACGCCCACCGCGTCCAAGGACAGGATCGGCGCCTTCACCAGCTCCAGGATGAGATCGATGTCATGGATCATCAGATCGAGGATGACGCTGACATCGGTGCCGCGCGGCTTGAACGGCGCGATGCGGCTGCACTCGATGAAGAGCGGTTCCTGGATGCGGCCATCGAGCGCCACCCTGGCCGCGCTGAACCGCTCGAGATGGCCCACCTGCAGGACCAGGCCATGCTGGCGGGCGCTGGCGATGAGCGCGTCAGCCTCATCCAGCGTTTCGCTGATCGGCTTCTCGATGAGGCAATGGAGTCCGGCTTCGAGGCAGCTCTTGGCGACGGCGAAGTGGGAGGCGGTCGGGACTGCGATCGACACCGCATCCACCTGGCCGAAGAGTGAGCGGAAATCCGCGCTCGCCGCCACGCCGAGCAAAGCCGCGACCTCGGCCGCTCGCGCCGGATCCCGATCGACCACGGCGACGAGCTTCGAGCCGGTGAGGCCCGCATATTTCTCGGCATGCAGGCGGCCGAAATGGCCGACGCCGATCACCGCGGTGCGGATCGTCATCGCTGGCCGGGTCGTTCGCGTTCGAGGGACCTCACAGGGCGCGAAAATAACCCCTGAGCGGCGGTCCGGCGAGAATTTTTAGGCTTCGTGCGCAAGAGCTTAGTGCATTTGCAGGCTGCGGATCTGCAGGCTCTTGAGCTCGACCGGCTTGATCGCCTCCTGCACCCGGCGCTCCATCTCCTGGCGCACCGCCTCGAGCTCGGCAGCCTTGCTGTAGATCTCGGGAGTGGTCTTGCGCAGATAGAGGATCAACACGTCGGTGACCTTGGCGATGTCGTTGTTGACCTCGGCGCGGGCATTGGGGTCGCCGAAGGCGAGCGTGACGCCCATGATCACCAGACGCGGCGATCCGTCCTTGGCGCGAAGATTGATCAGCAGGTCCGGCACCTCGCTATAGCTCGCCGGCAGCTTCTTCGGATCGAACACCTCGGGCTCGATCACCTTCGGCTTGTTCGATTTGATCATTCCCGAGGTCATCACCCCGACGCCCGCGCCCACGAGCAGGATCAAGGGAAGAAAGACGAACAGCACCAGTCGCTTGATCGAGAGCTTGGTGCGGGTGCCGGCTTCAGCCATGGGGATCGGCTATCGACAGTTGCGGGGGAGCTATCGCGGTGCTGGGTGACCTTCCCCATGTTAGACTAGAGCAAGCGCCGAGGCTCCGCACCGATAACCGGAGGGCGAAGGGCTCGGACGATGGATCCGCTTCAGGCGGAGGAGGATGCGATGTCCGCCATCGCTGCCTGCGGGCTTCCGGCCGTGCTTCACCCGGTGAGCCAGTTCTTTCTGCAGCAATACCTCGAAGGCGCGATGCCGACGGAGTGGTTCATGCGGGTGTTCTCGCTGCCGAACTCCGACTACATCCCCTACATCTACTGCATCGTCGAGGCGGTGGCCGGGAAATAGGCGGGGACGAGGCGCCGAACCGGCGGGCCGGCTTTAAGCGCTTTTGTCGATGCAGTGGGAGCTGTCGGTCTCGGGCTTGCCCGAATCCTGCGGCACGCTCTTTGCCGCACGCTTGACCAGCACGTCGTTCACCAGCTCGCGGAGTGCCGCGGCGCGGAACGGCTTCCACAGGGTCGCAACCGCGCCGAACTGCCGGGCGAGCTTGAGGTAGTCGAGCTGCGACTGCATCGGGCCGCCGCCGGAAATGGCGATGATCGGTATCGAGGAGTCGATCTTCTGCAGCTCGCGGATGGTCTCGATGCCCTCCTGGTCCGGCATGATGATGTCGGTGATCACCAGATCGGGGCGACGCTGGCGGAAGCTGTGGATGCCATAGCTGCCATCGGCCACCGCACGCACAACGTGGCCTGCCGACTCCAAGACCTTCTGCACCGAAATGCGGACGTCGGCATCGTCGTCGATCAACAGGATCGAGGCCATGAACTCTCCAGCCCAGGCGGCTAGCGCGGGAGAATGCGACCGTATTGTCGAAAAAGAAATACGAAATGTCTGCATCTGGTTGAGTCGACCCGCGGATGCGCCGATCGCCGGCGCGGATTCCGGCCCGGTACGGAATCAAGATGCCGTGGTGCGGCACAAACTCAACCGCAACATCTAGGATCCAGCGGGCGTCATGGGGCTGATCTTGCGCCGATTCGCGCCGGCGGTCGGGCCGCCCGGCGTTTTGACAGGCAAGGGACCCGGGCGTAGTCTTCGGCCAGATCGATAGCCGCCGGGCGTGAGCGCGCCCACCGGGCGGCCGACCGCATGGATGGACCAAAATGGTTCTGGCCATCGGCAGCGATGGATTTGGCGTTGGCCTGACGGCCGTGCAGCCGGTCGTCCGCGGTCGCGCTGTGGGTGTGCCGTTCCCCGACAATGGGCCGCCTGCAGACCAAGGTGGTAGTTCCGGGCCGACACCGTCCGCCTCGCAGAGCCCACCCCTCACCGGCTTGCAGCAGCAGCGCTTGGCGCCGGGATCGGCGCGCCAAGCCCAGGAGCAGCAATCCAAGGAAGCGAAGACGCCGGGCTCCTCCGATCTGACGCCCGCCCAGCAGGCCGAGGTCGCCAAGCTGAAGCAGATCGACCAGGCGGTGAGGCGGCACGAGCAAGCCCATTCGGCCACCGGCGGGCAGTTCGCCGGAGCGCCCAGCTACAGCTACGTGCAGGGGCCCGACGGCCAACGCTACGCGGTTGCCGGCGAGGTGCCGATCAATGCGAGCCCGATCTCGGGTGACCCGGCGGCCACAATTCGCAAGGAGGAGCAGGTGGTCGCCGCCGCTCTGGCGCCGGCCGATCCCTCCGGCCAGGATCGGGCCGTTGCGGCATCGGCCCAGCAGCTGAAGAATCAAGCCCAGGCGGAGCTCACCAAGAAGCAGCAGGAGCAGGCCGCAGGCGGGTCCGCTCCCCAGGATAGGAAGAGCCCGATCCCGGGTGTCCCCAGCGGTGTCGGTGCCAGCCAGACCCATCCCGGCATCGCCGCCTATCGCCAAGCGACATCGGCCGCCGCAGGCGGCGCGGCGGGGCTTAGCATCGCGGCCTAGAGTCTGATCTGATGAGGTCACCCCCTCACCCTACCCCCCCCAGTGGGGGGAGAGGGTTGCGGAGGCTTCGCGAGGCGAAGCCGAGCCTAGCCGAAGCTGGGTGAGGGGGATTCCACGCCATCGGATCAGACACTAGCAGCGGGCTCGCCGCTCTCTTGATCATTGTGCTTGACCCCGCTCCCGATGCGAGGCGCCATGGCGCCCGCGCCCATGACCGATCCATCGCTTGCACGCCGGCGGCCAGGCGCCGTCCCGTCTGCGGCCGCCATCCACTGGCTGGCGCCCGCCGATCTCGTTCTGCTGATCCTGCTGACCCTGTTCTGGGGCTTCAATTGGCCGGCGATGAAGCTCGCCGTTACCGCGATTCCAGTCTGGCAGTTCCGGCTCTTCTCGCTTTGCGTGGGCACCCTGGGACTGCTGGGCATCGCCAGGGCGCAGGGCTTGAGCTTGGCGCTTCCGCGCCGCGCGATCGTGCCGCTCCTCGTCTGCTCGATGCTGAACGTCGTCCTCTGGCAGGCGTTCTCAGGGATCGGCCTGCTCTACATCGAAGCCGGACGCGCCTCCATCGTCGCGTTCACCATGCCGCTGTGGAGCGCCGTTCTGAGCTGGCCGATCCTGGGCGAGCGCGTGGGCGTCCGCCAGATCCTGGGTCTCGCCCTTGGGCTTGCAGGCCTCGCCGCCCTCATTCCCGCTGACATTCTGTCGAGCCCGACGGCCTGGCTCGGCATCCTCCTGGTGCTTGCGGCCGCGGTCTCCTGGGCGCTTGGCACGATCGCGCTCAAGGCTTATCGCCTTGCCCTTCCGACGGTGCTGATCGCCGGCTGGCAGCTGACGCTGGCGATCCCGCCCATGGGCCTGGGTGCGCTCCTGGAGCCCTTCCCCGATCTCGGCGCGCTGGCACCGGCAGCCATCGCTGGCGCCCTCTATGCCGCTGTCATTCCGATGATCTTCTGCCACTACGCCTGGTTTCGCCTGGTCGGCCTGCTGCCGGCCTCGATCGCCGCCATCACCACCCTCGCCATCCCCGTGGTCGGCGTCTTTTCGAGCGCTCTGGTGCTGGGCGAGTCCTTGGGTCTCAGCGAGGGGGTGGCCCTGGGGCTCGTGGTCGCGGCCCTTGCCATCGTGCTCTTCGGCCGCGCTCGGGGTTGACCGAGGCCGGAGAATTTCGCCGCGATAGGCATTTGTTCGATTAAAGCGTAATCTCCGAGCGAAAATTAACAACGCCTTAAGCAAGGGTGATGCAATTTCATTGCTAGCGCGCGTCAAGCGGCGTCTGGAGATGGCCCATGCCGCGCGGTCCGGTCAGGATGCGAGGGTCGATAGCGCATGACCTCGGTCTTCGAGAAGCTCCAAGGATGGGTGGTTCAAAAGGTCATCGATGAGGCGCAGAGCGCCGATCAGGACCTGGTGCATCACTATGGCTCGGCGCTGGCGCTCGATCAGATCGCACCCAACGAGCTGCGGCAGCTCTACGAGCATTGGGCGACGCTCAAGGGGCAACGGCTGCTGCCGACCCGCGCCGATGTGGACATCAGCCAGCTCGGCTTCTGCATCGGCCACCTGGCGGTGGCGGAGATCGAGGATGATCCGTTCCGGGTGCGCTACGAGTTCGTCGGCGACGGTCTGATCCAGCTCTATGGCGAGGATCTGACCGGTCGCTATGTCGACGAGCTCTACTCCGCACCGGTCCGGGCCGAAGCGCTCTCGGCCTATCGCCGGGTGGTGGGGACGGCCGAGCCCATGTTCACCCGGAGGGTGTTCGATCTCTTGATCAAGCGCTTCGGCTATTACCGTTTGATGCTGCCCTTGGCGTCATCGGGCCGCGGCGTCGATCACGTGCTCGTCGGCATCTATCCGACCGACGGTAGGGTCAAGCGCGCCGTCGAATGGCGATCGGTCGCCGAGATCCTGAACTTCTGGCGCTCGACCGGTTTCGGCTCGCGCTAGCCGACATCGCCGAGCGCGCGCTCGAGTGCGCGGAACGGCAGCAACACGCAGTCATGGCGGCTCCGGTAGGGGGCAACCGGGCGGAACGGCTCGAAGGCGGGCGTTGCCGGCAATGCGCCGTCGCTCAACAGCGCTTCCATACCCGCCCTTTTCGCTGCCGCCTCCGTCCGGTCGAGGCCGACGGCTTCCCGGGCGAGCACGGAGGCGCTCGCCCGACAGAGAATGCAGCCGCGCACGTCATGGGCGATCTCGGCGATGCGCCCCGCTTCGCAGCGGAGATCGATGGTGACCCGATCGCCGCAGAGCGGATTGTCGACCGTCGCCGACGCATCGGGCTTGGCGAGGCGGCCGTGACCGGTCGCTTGGCGCGCCGCTTCCATGAGGGTGTCGTGGTAGAGCCGGTCGTTCATGCGAAAATGCGTCTGGCTTCGGCGACGCCCTCGATCAAGGCGTCGATGGCGGCGTCATCGGAGTAGGGGCCGAGGCTCGCCCGGGTGCTGCCGGCGAGGCCAAAGCGGTCATGCAGAGGCTGGGTGCAATGATGGCCGCCGCGGCACGCCACGCTGCGGGCATCGAGCACCTGGCAGACATCGTGGGGGTGTGCTCCCTCGAGCGCAAAGGAGACGATGCCGATCCGTCCCTGCAGGCCGGTCGGACCGATGATGCGGGTGCCCTCGATGCCGGCGAGGCCATCGAGCATTCGCCCGGTGAGGCGCAAGGCATTTTGGGTGAGCGCCGGCCAATCCTGCTGCTCCTGCCATTCCGCCGCGGCCCCGAGGCCGACGGCGCCGGCGATCGGCGGGGTTCCGGCCTCGAAGCGCTGCGGCGGATCGGCATAGGTGGTGCGCTCGATGCGGACCTGCTCGATCATGCCGCCGCCGCCCAGCATGGGCTGCATCCGGGCCAGCGCTTCCTCCCGGCCCCAGAGCACGCCGATGCCGGTCGGACCGAACATCTTGTGGCCGGCGATCGCGTAGAAATCGACGCCGAGCTCGGGGAGGTCGATGGGTCCATGGGGTGCCCGCTGCGCTCCGTCGAGGAGCACCTTGGCGCCGACGGTGCCAGCCGCATCGACGATGCTGCCAATGTCGCTCACCGCGCCGGTCACGTTGGAGCAGTGGGTGAGCGCGATCAGCCGGCAGCGCTTGGTGACCACCCGCTCCAAGGCCGCCATGTCGAGCCGCCCGTCTTCGCCGACCGGCAGCGTCTTCAAGACGATGCCGCGGCGGTCCCTCAGCATCTGCCAGGGCACGATATTGGAATGGTGCTCCAGCTCCGAGATCACCACTTCGTCGCCGGGAAGCAGCAGCGCGCCATAGCCCTGCGCCACCAGATTGATCGCCGCGGTGCAGCCGCCGGTGAAGACGATCTCGCGGGGATGCGCCGACAGAAACCGTGCGAGCGTCCGGCGCGCTCCCTCATAGGCGTCGGTCGCCCGTTCCGCCAAGCGGTGCACGCCGCGATGCACATTGGCGCGGCTTTCGGTATCGAAGCGCTGGACCGCGTCTATGACCGATGCCGGCACCTGTGCCGAAGCGGCGCTGTCCAAGTAGTGCAAGCCGGGATTGGCGGCGAGCAGCGGGAACTGCGCCCTGATCCAGTCTACGTCCAGCCTCACGCACGCACCTTCGCGGTCTTGCCGAGCGCCGTCAGAGCCTGGGGGGTGTCGATGTCGATGAGCACCGCGTCGTCGCCCATCTCGACCTCGGCTACCACCTCCGCATGCTCGCCGATCAGATGCCGGGCGCCGACATCGCCTTCGACCCGCGCCATTTCCGGGAAGAAGCGCTTGGCCCAGAGCACGGGGTTGCCGCGCTTGCCGTTGGCGGTGGGCACGCAGATGGCACGGCCCTCGATCGGATCGAAGGCCTGAATCAGCCGGTCGATCATCGCCGGGGTCACCCGCGGCATGTCGCCGAGACATACCAGCGCCCCGTCGACATCCGCTGACAAGGCCGCGAGCCCGGCCTTGAGCGAGGTGGAGAGCCCGACGGCATAGTCCGGATTGTGGACGAAGCGGACCGATCTCTCGGCGAGCACGGCGCGGACCTCGTCGGCCTGATGGCCGGTCACCACCACGACCTCGGCTGCCTTCGCCGCTTTCGCCGCGTCGACCACCCGGGCGACCATGGGCAGGCCTTCGATCTGGGCCAGGAGCTTGTTGGTGGCGCCCATGCGCCTGGACTGGCCGCCGGCCAGCACCAAGGCGGCGATGCGCGGCGCGCGGCCGGATGCCTTGGGCGCCGGCTCGGGTAACGGGGCCGCCTCATTGACGGCTTTGCCCGCCCTCGGCAGCGGCCGGCTCGGGATTTCCTTCAAGAGGCCGCCCGCACCCATCCCCATGACCTCGCGCGCCGATACCGGCACGCCGGCGAGCTGGCGTTGCAGCACCCAATCGAAGCCATTGAACTTGGGCGAGCGCGCGCAGCCGGGCATGCCGATCGCCGGCACGTTGCCGGCGTGTCCCAGCAGCAGCAGATTGCCGGGGTCGACCGGCATGCCGAAATGGGTGACGACGCCGCCGGAGCGAACCAAGGCAGCCGGGATCACGTCGCGGCGGTCGACGACGGCAGAGGCGCCGAAGAGCAGGATCAGGTCCACGCCTTGCGCCTTCAGCGTCTGGATCGCGTTCGCCACCTCGCGCTCGGTATGGCCGCAGCGAATCTCGCGCACGAGCTCGCTGCCGAGGCGGGTTAGGCGCGCGCGGGTACTCTCGACGGTACCGTCGAGCACGCTCTCCTTGGTGCCCGGCAACACCGTCTGCACCAGGCCGACCTTGGCGGCGCGAAGCGGCTTCAAGGACAGGAGCGGTCCACGCTGGCTGGCGATCGCCACGCAGGTGGCCAGCACCTCGGCGCGCACCGCGAAGGGAATGATCTTGATGGTGGCGACCATCTGTCCCGGCTCCACCACATCGAGATGCGGCAGGGTCGCCATGGTCACCGACTCGTCCACCAGGTTGAGCTGGTCGAGGCGCTTGGAATCGAAGCTCACCAAGCCGACGCTGGTCGCAAACAGGTTGGCGCGGCCGGTGAAGGCCGGCTGGGCGGTCAAGTGCTCGCCGGCCGCCGCTTCAGCGAGCGCATTCGCCGCCGTGTCCTCCGGCACGTCGCCTGGTTCCAGCTGTGCGGCGACGACCCGCTCGAAGCCGGCAGCGCGGAGCTGGGCCACATCGTCGGCCGACAGCACGCGGCCCTTCTTGTAGGCGCGGCCGGTGAGCTTGATGCCGTGGGCGAGGATGGTGCCGCGGGCGTCGTCCAGCGCGATTTCCCCGAATTTCACGAGGCGGCCTCGCGATGCCGGGCTTCGGTCACCTCGGCCATGATCGAGACGGCGATTTCCGCCGGCGACACCGCACCGATCGCAAGCCCGACCGGCCCGTGAATACGGGCGAGCTCGTTGTCGCCGAAGCCCTCGGCGCTGAGCCGCGCCAACCGCGCGGCATGGGTCTTCTTGCTGCCGAGCGCGCCGATGTAGAAGGCCGCCGACCGGAGTGCCGCGGCGAGCGCCGGGTCATCGAGCTTGGGATCGTGGGTCAAGGTCACGACCGCGGTGCGGGCGTCGGGCTTGAGCCGCGCCAATGCTTCGTCCGGCCATTCGGCCGACAGTTCGACGTCGGGGAAGCGTTGATCGCTGGCAAAGGCGCGGCGCGGATCCACCACCGTCACCCCGTAGCCGGCGAGCGAGGCCATCGGCGCCAAGGGCTGGGCGATGTGGACCGCGCCCACGACGATGAGCCGGGGCGGAGGATTGAAGGACTGCACGAAGATGCCGCGGCCGACGGCTTCGATGGTGCCGCTGCGGTCCGCCTGGAGCGCCTTCAAGACCGCCGCTCTGGCGGCATCGGGGAGGGATAGCGCGCCCACCATCTCCTTGGGCGAGACCAGCGCCTGCGCTCCCGTGGCAAGCTCGGTTGCGAGTGCCACCGGCTGCTTCGCCGAGCGTGCCGCCAGCAACCGATCCAGGATCTCTCGCTTCATTCCACGCGCTCGACGAACACTTGCACCTTGCCGCCGCAGGCAAGCCCGACGTCCCAGGCCTGCTCGTTGGTGACGCCGAAATCGAGGAGCCGAGTCTTGCCGTCGCTGATGGTCTGAAGGGCCTCTTTGACGACCGCTCCCTCGATGCAGCCGCCGGATACGGAGGCGATCATGGCCCCGCTCTCGTCCACCGCGAGCTGGCTGCCGACCGGCCGGGGCGAGGAGCCCCAGGTGGTGACCACGGTCGCCAGCGCCACGCCCTTGCCGGCACCGCGCCAGAGCGCCGCCTGGCCCAGAATGTCTTCGCTTGCCGTCGTCATGCGCCCGCCCCCTCGTTGCTCCCGGCCCGGTCCAATTCTTCGGTCCACGCCCTCGCCGCTTCCAGGCGACGGGGTGGAGCCGGCCGGCTCAAGGCCTCGGCCAGCTGCTCCAAGCTGGCGAGGTCGTGGACCGGGCGAAACTCGTCCACATGGGGAAGGATCGCCCGGACCCCCATTGATTTGGGGGCGAAGCCCTCGTAGCGCAACAACGGATTGAGCCAAATCAGCCGCCGGCAGGATTTGTGCAGGCGCTGCATCTCCTCGGCGAGCCCGGCGCCGGCCTCGCGATCGAGGCCGTCGCTGATCAAGAGCACGACCGCACCCTGGCCCAGCACCCGGCGTCCCCAACTGGCGTTGAAGGCATGCACCGTGGCGCCGATGCGCGTCCCGCCGGACCAATCCTCGACCGCGTCGGCAACCTTGGCCAGCGCCAGATCGATGTCCCGGTGGCGAAGATGCCGGGTGACGTTGGTGAGCCTGGTGCCGAACAGGAAGGTGTGGACCCGGTCGCGATCATTGGTGACGGCGTGGAGGAAGTGCAGAAACAGCCTGCTGTAGCGGCTCATCGAGCCGGAGATGTCGCAGAGCGCCACCAGCGGCGGGTGCCGGGTGCGGCGGCGGCGGTGCTTCAACGGGATGAAGTCGCCGGGCGAGCGGAGCGCCGCCCGCAGCGTCGCCCGCGGGTCGGGCCGGGTCCCGGCGGAATCGGGGCGAAAGCGGCGGGTCGGCACCTCGTGGATGGCGAGCGCAATGCGCCTGATCGCCGCTTGCGCCCGGCGCACGTCTTCGGCCGACATCTTCTCGAAGTCCATCCCCCGCAGCACCTCGCGGTCGGACCAGGTGAGGGTGGCGTCGATCTCGAGCTGGTCCTTGTCCTCCTCTTCCAGGGGCGGGGCCTCGCCGATCCCGGCCTTCAAGGCATCGGCGACGCGGCGCGACAGCTCGACCTCGTCCTCGATCCCGGGCCCGCGGAATTCCGGCATGACCATCGCCATCAGCCGTTCCATGATCTTGGGATTGCGCCAGAACACATGGAAGGCCTGGTCGAAGATCTCGCGCTGGTCGCGCCGGTTGACCAGGGCGGCGTGCAGCGCCCAGTAGAAGTCGGCGCGGGAGTCGATGCCGACCTGCTCCACCGCCCGGATCGCATCCAGGACCCGGCCCGGCCCCACCGGCAGGCCGGCGGCACGCAGCACCCGGCCGAAATACATGACATTGGCGACCAGCCGGCCGCCATCGACGGAAGGCGCGGGAATTGCCGGCATCGCTAGTGCCTGTGGCCCGGCTTCCCCTCACCCCGGCCCTCTCCCCCCGGGGAGGGTTGGGGAGGGGGTGGTCCCCACCCCCTCCCAAAGTCCACCCCCTGAGGGAGAGGGGGCACGATTCTTTCGTCACCTCTCCCCCAGGGGCTATGGGATTCACGGATCTTGGCCTTGGGTAGCAAGGGCATAGCCTTCCATCCTGGCGGCGAGCTGGTTCCAGCCGTCGCGCATGGTCTTGGGTCCTGGCGGTTTGTAGTAGCAGTTCCAGCCACCGAGGCGCGCTG
>JACQAG010000068.1 GCA_016195085.1 Pseudomonadota bacterium
AAGATCGCCCGGCTCGGCGGCTATCTCGCCCGCGCCAACGATCCTCCGCCCGGCAACACCGTCATGTGGCGCGGGCTTTCGCGCCTGACCGACATCGCGCTCGGAGCCATGGTCGGAGTCGAAATTGTGGGTAATTGAAAGGTTGCGCGAGCGCATACCGGCTGCGAGCGAGCTGCGCTGCTTTTTCTTTCCGATCCAGGACCTCAATCTCGGGGTCCAGACCGGCTCGCGCTACCAATTCGGGCTTTGGGGCGTGGATCTGGAGCAGGTGATCGGCGCCGGCAACGTGCTCGTTCGCCGGGTGCGCCAGCTGAAGGAGGTGACCGATGTCATCGCCAGCTGGGAGGACAACGGATTGCAGGCGGGCCTCGCGGTCGACCGGCTCCGCGCGGCTTCGCTCGGCGTCACCCCCCTGGCGATCGACAGCACGCTCTACGACGCCTTCGCCCAAGCCCAGATCAAGACCCTCTATCTGCCGTCGAACTTCTCCCGGGTGATCTTCGAACTGAATCCCGAGGACCAGACCGGACCGGCGGCCTTCGACAAACTGCATGTCCCGAACACCAGCGGCGGGCAGGTGCCGCTGGCCGCCCTCATGCGGCCGGTGCGCAGCCACGCGCCCTTGTGGATCAAGCATCTGGCGCAGTTTCCCGCCATCACCATCTCCTTCGACGCCGCACCCGGTGTCTCCATCGGCGAGGTCGTCAACGCCATCCGCGCCGAAGAGGCGAAAGCCCGGCTGCCGGACGAGGTCAAGACCGAATTCCTTGGTGAAGCCGCCGCGGCGGCGAAGTCCGGGACGCAACAGCTATTGTTGTTCCTGGGCGCGCTGGTGGCGGTCTATATCGTGCTGGGCGTGCTTTACGAGAGCTATATCCACCCCTTCACCATTCTTTCGACCCTGCCTTCGACGGTGTTCGGCGCGCTGCTGGCGCTGTGGCTCCTGCATGTGCAGTTCACCATCGTTACCTCGATCGCCTGCATCCTGGTCGTCGGCATGGTGATGAAGAACGCGATTATGATGGTGGATTTCGCCATCGACGCCGAACGCGTTCAGGGGCTCGATCCGCTAACCGCGATCCGGCTTGCCGCCAAGCAGCGGGCACGCCCGATCACCATGACCATGCTGGCTTCGCTCTTCGCCGCCATCCCCGTCGCCATCGGCACCGGCCCTGGTTACGAGATTCGTCAGCCCTTGGGCATCGCCATGGTGGGCGGGCTCTTGGTGGCGCAGCTCTTCACCCTCTACACCACGCCGGTCGTCTATCTGCTGATGGAGCGCTTCAGCCGGCGCCGGCCGGCGGCTCTGCCGGCTCCAGCGGCTGCGGAGTGATCGCCTAGGATGCTATCGCCACGGGTGCCCGGCTCCTGGCGGTGCCGACGGTCACGATCGAGAGCATGATCAGCACTGCAACCAGCCAGAAGACCAAGTGCGGTCTGCCATAGTCGAGCAGCGCGCCGAAGACCACCGGGGCCACCGCACCACCGAGATTGAAGCCGGAGGTGACGAAGCCGAAAACGGTGCCCATGGCGCCCGGCGGCGTCACCGCGCGGACCATCATGTCGCGGCTTGGTTGCACCAGGCCGTTGAGCAAGCCGGCGACGGTGAGGGTCGAGAAGAGCTGGGTCGCCGACAGGTCCACGGTTGCCACCAGCACGATCAACAGCGCAGTCAGAGAGAACGCGATCGCCGCCACGGTGCCGTGACGATCGGTGCGGTCGGCGAGGATGCCGCCGGCCAAGACGCCGGCGGCGCTGGCGAAGAGAAAGCCGCTCAACGCCACGGTCGCCGTCGCCAGCTCCGTGCCATAGGCGAGGTTGAGCGCGCTCACGCCGAAATTGCTGATGCCGCCATTGCCGGCCGCGAGAAACAGGAAGAAGAGCCAGCACAAGAGGATCGGCGGCGACAGCATCAAGCCAAGCCCGGCCGCCATAGCTGCACTCTTCGGCTTCTGGCTGGGCTCGGCGGCCGCCTCGGTCATTGCGTCCCGCTGCCAGACCAGGATCGCGGCGGTCAGGAGCCCGAGCGAGCCCATGAGCCCAAGCCCAGCCTGCCAGCCGACGAAATGCGTGAGAAAGATGATGGCGGCCGGCGCCACGGCGAAGCCGACATAGCCGGAGAAGGTATGGATCGAGAAGGCACGGCCGATGCGCTTCTTGTCGACGCTGGCATTGAGGATGGCATAGTCGGCGGGATGGAACACGCTGTTGGCGAGGCCGGCCACAGAGAACAGCACGAGCGTGCCCCAAAACGAGCTCCAGGCGCCGATGAGCGCCACCGCCAGAGATTCGAGCGCCAGCCCGGCGATCAGGATGTTGCGCGCACCCAGCCGGTCGACCACCACGCCCATCGGAATCTGCGCCACCAAGGTGGCGACGTTGAAGCAGGTGAGGATCGCACCCAAGGCCGCGAAGCCGACGCCGTATGTGTCGCGCATCAGCGGGAAGAGCGGCGGCAGCAGCAGCACATAGAGATGGCTGAAGAAATGCGCCGTGCCGACGAGGCCGATGACCTTGCCGTCCGAGCGCACGACATCAGGGGTGGTGGCGACCATGGAACCTGGATTGCTTCGACCTGCGGCCCCGGAGAGTACCGGCTCGCGCGGCTATTACAAGATGAGCCTGCAGGGGGAGATTTTAAGGAGGGGGTGAGGATCACCCCCTCCTGAAGTCCACCCCTGGGCTTGACAGGGAAGGTGGCGCAGCTTTGCATCTCCTCCCCGCCTCCAGCCGGACTCCCCAGCCCCATGCGCCCGATCCTCGAGCTTGCCCGCGACCTCGCCCAATCCCGCACCACCAGCCGCGCGCTCGTGGAGGCGGCACTCGCCCGCATCGAAGACAAGTCCGGCGAAGGCGGGCGCGCGTTCATCGCCGTCTATCGCGACCGAGCGCTGGCGGAGGCGAATGCCAGCGACCGGCTGCGCCAGCACGGGCTGGTTCCCTCGCCGCTGGCCGGCCTGCCGGTCTCGATCAAAGATCTGCTCGACGTCAAGGGCGAGACCACCCGCGCCGGCTCGGTCGTGCTCGCCGATGCGCCGCCGGCCACAGCCGATGCGCCCGTGGTGGCCCGGCTCCGCGCTGCCGGAGCCATCCTCGTCGGCCGCACCAACATGACCGAGTTCGCCTATTCCGGCATCGGCTACAATCCGCATTACGGTACGCCCAAGAACCCCTGGGACCGCCAGACCGGGCGTATTCCCGGCGGCTCGTCTTCAGGTGCGGCGATCTCGGTCACCGACGGCATGGCAGCGGCCGCGATCGGCAGCGACACCGGCGGCTCGATCCGCATTCCAGCGGCGCTGTGCGGGCTCGCCGGTTTCAAGCCGACCGCCCGCCGGGTGCCGCTCGAAGGCGCCTTCCCGCTCTCCTTCAGCCTCGACTCCCTGGGGCCGCTGGCACCCACTCTCTCGTGCTGTGCCGTGGTCGATGCCGTTCTCGCCGGCGAGGCGCCGAGCGTCCCCGACGCGCTCCCCATCGAGGGACTGCGCTTTGCCGTGCCGACGCGGCTGGTCTTGGATAATCTCGACGACACCGTTGCAAGCGCCTTCGAGCGCTCGCTGAAGACGCTGGAGAAGGCCGGCGCGCTGCTATCCCGCATCGCCTTTGCCGAGCTCGACGAGTATCCCCTGATCAACGCCAAGGGCGGCTTCGGCGCACCCGAAGCCTTCGCCCATCACCGCCGGCTGATCGAGACCAAGGGCGACAGGTTCGACCCGATGGTGGTGAGCCGCATCAAGCGCGGCGCCGAGATGTCCGCCGCCGACTATGTGGATCTGATCAAGGCGCGGGCCGATTTCATCCGTCGGTCAGCACGGGTGACCGAGAGTTTTGATGCCGTGCTCATGCCGACCTGCCCGATCGTGGCGCCGAGCCTCGCCGAGATCGCCACGCCGCAAGGATTCATGGCCAAGAACGTCCTGCTGCTCCGCAACACCAGCATCGGCAATTTCCTCGACCGCTCGGCGCTCACGCTTCCCATCCACGAGCCGGGCACCGCGCCGGTCGGGCTCATGCTGATGGGCGAGACCATGGGCGATCGCCGCCTGATCCAGGTCGGGCTTGCGGTCGAGGCCGCACTTAAGGGTTGACGCGCTCATCGGCCGGGCCGATGACGACCTAAAATGTATTGACAATTGGATGTACGTCCATACATCTTCAATGAGTGGATCCCCACGTCGCTGGATTTGAGTGGGATAGTGCGAACCGCAGCAAGTGCCAGAAGCATGGCATCTCGGTCGCAGATGTCGAATCTCTGTTCTCAAGGCCGATCGCCGTATTTCCGGACCCGGCACACTCGCGCACCGAGACTCGGTTCAAGGCCATCGGAAAGACCGACGCGGGCCGAAGCGTTCTGATCGTGTTCACCCTGCGTCGGCACGAAACGAGGACGTTCATTCGACCGATCAGCGCGCGCTACATGCATGCCCATGAGGTGAGGCATTATGAAAAAGAAGCTGCCAAGATTGCGAAGCGACAAAGAGGCTGAGGACTTCGTCGCCAAGTCCGACCTCACCGAATACGATCTCTCACAACTGCGCATGATGCGCTTCGAGTTTCAGCCCAAGGATGAGCGCGTCAACATGCGCCTGCCGACGCCGCTATTGAAGGCGGTAAAGGCGTCCGCCGCCAAGGCAGGCATGCCCTATCAGCGCTTCATCCGGCAAGCGTTGGAAGTGGCCGTCCGACCGCGCAAGCGGGCGTGATCGAAGCTGGATGCTCTTCAAGCGCTGGCCAGCGCCGCCAGATCGACGGGGTGGTCGACGCCGGCGACGCGGCAGCCGAGGCGCCGCTCCTTCTCGCGTGGCGGCCGGTAGCCCTGGGCCAGCGCCAGGTCCAATGCATCGGCGGTGGTGAGCGCGCGCACCTTCTCGACCTTGGTGTGCTTCTCCAGCTTGGCCGCGAGGTTCACCGGATCGCCGATGACGGTGTATTCGAGGCGAGTCGCATCGCCGATGGCCCCGAACAGCACCTCGCCCACGGCGACCGCCATGCCGACGCTGGGCGCGGTCAGGCCGCGGGAGCGGCGGTCGGCGGCCCATTCATCGGCGGCGGCGATGAGCGCATCGATGGCGCGGAGCGCGTCGGCGGCGTGGGTGGCGCTCGGCACCGCCGCCCCGAAGCTCGCCATGATGCCGTCGCCCAGGAATTTGTCCACGCTGCCGCCATGGCGCTGGATGACCGGGACCAGCCGTGTTTGGTATTCGCCCAAGAGCGCGATCAGCTGATCCGGCTCGAGGGTGCGGGCGAGCGGGGTGAAGCCGCGAAGATCGATGAACAAGGTCGCTGCCTGCCGGAGCTCGCCCTCGCCCGGCCGGATCATCTCGGCGGCACCCTTGATCTTGGCCGCCACCTCCGGATCGAAGAAGCGCGAGAGCTCGGCCGCGGCGGTCTGCTCGGCCACCGATCGCACCAGGAGCCGCCGCGCGCGCACCACCACCAGCGCCAGGATGGCGGTGACTGTGACCATGGCGGCCATCTTCTCGATTTCCGCGCCGACGAGCACATGGGAGGAGGTCATGTACTCGATGAAGCTGTGCGTGACCTTCATGCCGACGGGATCCATCGCCGCATAAGCGAGGAGCACCATCCAGCCGCTGACGGCCACGGCTCCGGCTAGAACGACGAAGCCCACCTCGAAGCGCAAGGCCCTCAGCGCAATGAAGCCGAAGACGTGGAAGATGGTGGGTGCCTTCAGATAGAAGGCGCGCGGCTGATGGTAGTGCAGATGGATGAGCCAGATCAGCGTCATCAGCAAGCCGATGTCGATGACGACGGCCAGCGCCAGGAACCAGCGCGGCACCCGGCGCGTATGCGCGAGCCAGACACGGATGGCGGCGAACACCGCGTAGATGCTGAGCGCCAGCGGGTAGGGCTGGATCGGGATGTCCATGGGCGCATCGGTCGGCGGCGCGGAAAATATGTAAAGCGCCGAGGCGAAGCCGACGAACACGAGCAACGCCCACGCCACCAGGATCTCGCTGTCCTGCTGTTGGCGCTCGATGACGCGGCGCACGCGCTCCGGCAGATGCTCGGCGTCGCGGCCGCCCAAGATCCAACCGATCAGCCGGGCGAATGCCGACGGCACCGGGCGCGCCGATCGCATGCGCACCGCCGTTTCAGTCATTCCGCTTCATCTTCCGGTAGAAGACCGGCACCAGGCTCAAGAGCGCCAGGCCGATCAGGGCCACGACCATTTCGGGGGTGAAGATGCCCTTGGCCGAGAACTCCGAGCCGGCGTCGAAGACAGCGCCGAGGCCGGCTCCCGCCAGCGCATAGACGACGCTCGCAGGCATGATGCCGATGAAGGTGCCGAGCACGAAGATGGTGACCCGCACGCCGAGAAATGCCGGCACGAGATTGACGATAAAGAAGGGAAACAGCGGCACGAAGCGCAGCACCAGGAGATAGCTCAGCGCATTCTGCCGGAAGCCGCTTTCCATGCGCTTCAGAAACGGGCCGGCGCGGGCGCGCAGCGGATCGCCGAAAGCCGTCTTGGCGATGAGAAATACCAGGGCTGCCCCGATCGTCGCGGCGATCACATTGTAGGTGGCTCCCATCGCCACGCCGAAAAGAAAGCCGCTGGTGACCGACATGAAGGCGCCGACCGGCACCGAGAGCGCCACGACGACCACATAGATGAGCATGAAGGTGATCGGCGCCATCATCCCGTGCTCGGCCACGAACGCCATGATCTGGGCGCGGTGCATCCGGAGATGATGGAAGGTCAGGTAATATTCGAGATCGAAGGCGAAAAATGCCGCGAATCCCAAGACCAGCACGGCAACGGGCAGCACCCGGCGCAGCCGGGTCCATGCCGAGGCGCTGTCCGCATGGCCTGGTGTCGCCGCCTTTGCCGGGTTTGGCTGCATGTCAGCCGAAGCGCGCGAGGAAGCGCACGACCCTACGGGTGCGCTCGCCGAAGAGCGAGGGAGTGAAGAAGCTGGCGGCGGCCCGCTTGGAGACTTCCGACAGGCTCGGATAGGGTGCGATCAAGGATGCCATCTTGCCGATGCCCATGCCCTGGCTGATCGCCAGGGCCCAGGGCAGGATGAGCTCGCCCGCATGGGCGCCGACGATGCCGGCGCCGAGGATGCGGCCCCTTGACGTGGTCACCACTTTCGCCATGCCCTCCAGCGTGCGCTCGGTATGGGCGCGGTCATTGTCGTGGAATGGCCAGCGCAACAGCCGGATTTTGGCGAGCTGCTTGCGGGCCGCGGCTTCGGTCATGCCCACCTGGGCCAGCTCCGGATCCGTATAGGTGACCCAAGGCAGCGCCCGGTAGTCGACCCGCGCCGGCAGCCGAAACAGCGCGTTCCGGATGACGATGCCGGCGTGGTAGTTGGCGGCATGGGTGAACTGGTAGCCGCCGGCGACATCGCCGACGGCGAAGATCCGCTTGTTGGTCGTGCGCAGCCTGGAATCGACGGTAATGCCCTTCTCCGTGTAGGCGATGTCGGCCCGTTCCAGATCGAGACCATCGAGGCAAGGGCGGCGTCCGGCGGCGACGAGCAGATCCGAGCCCTCGATGCGGTCCTCTCCGGTTTCGCACTTCAGCTGGACGGCAACCCCATTGCCGGCGCGGTCCACGCGCAGGACCGAGCTCTGCTCGCGGATTTCCACGCCTTCCGCCTGCAGGCGCCGGCGCACGACCGCGACCAGCTCCGGATCGTCCTTGCCGAGAAGCTCCATGCTCTCGATGAGGCTCACCCGGGAGCCGAGACGCCGATGCGCCTGCGCCATCTCGACCCCGATCGGGCCGCCGCCGATCACGATCAGATGCTCCGGCCGGCTCGGCATCTCGAAGATGGTCTCGTTGGTGAGATAGGGCACGTTGTCCAGGCCCGGGATCGGCGGCGCTGCGGGCCGCGAACCGGTCGCGACCACAATCCGCCGCGCGCTGATACGAACCTCGCCGGCTTCGACCTCTTGCGCGCCGAGGAAGCGCGCTGGCGCCTGGATCACGCGCACGCCGAGCCCGGTGAAACGCTCAACCGAATCCATGGGCGCGATCGCGGCAATAGCGGAGCGGACATGCTGATGCACGCGGGCGAAGTCGATCGCAGGCTCATGTCCGTTGACACCGAACGCCACCGCGCCGCGAACGGTTGCCGCCGCCTTCGCCGCCGCCAAGAGCGCCTTCGATGGGACGCAGCCGTAGTTGAGGCAGTCGCCGCCCATCTTGCCCTTTTCGACGAGCACGACGGAGGCGCCCATCTGCGAGGCGCCGGCGGCCACCGAAAGACCGCCGGAACCTGCGCCGATCACGCAGATGTCAACGCTAAGCCTCTCGCTCATCCGTGCCCCCAAGGCCAGCAGGGATCATCGCATCGGAGCCGGCCAGGCGGAAATAGCATTAGGCTAGAGAATCCATAGACGCTTACCCGTATGTGGCGCGAAACAATGCGCCGGGCCAATCACGGTCGGGTGAGCATCGCCGACGAAGATGCCTCACCGAAGGCGACCAAGCGCATGGTGCCGTCCTCGTCGCCGGCGGCGATCCAGCGTCCGTCGGCCGACCAGGCCAGAGAAGCCGCGCGACCGCCGGTCGGAGCCAGCATGAGCCGCACCCGCTTCTCGCTGATCTGGCCGACGCCGACCGCACCTTCGTCATAGCCCGCGGCCAGCCAATCGCCCTTCGGGTGCGCGGCGACGACCGTGACCAAGGCCCCGCCCCTACCGCCGAACTCGATCGGCGCCTTGCCCGAGGGGCCGGCGCCGGCAAAGGGCCAGCAGACGATCTGGTCGGCGCCGCTGGAGGCCAGATAGGACGGCCTCGCCGACCAGGCCAGCGACTTGACCTTGGTCGGATAGCCGCTCATGCGGAGATCGTTCGCGTCCGACAGCCGCCAGCCATGCAGGTCGTTCTCCTGAGTGGCCGACATCACATAGGCGCCATCCGGGCTCCAGCTCACCAGCACATGGGAACCGCGCCAGGCGAGAAGCTTCGGCTTCTGCTCTTGCGCCTTGCACCACCACAAGCTGACGCCGCCGTAATGCGCCACCGCAAGTCGCTTGCCTTTGGGATCGAAGACGACGCCGGCAACCGTGCTGGGATGCGGAAACGGCGCCCCCTGAGGCGCGCCGGCCCGATCGAGCCGCATCACCTCGCGACCGGCGCCGAAGGCGATGCCGCCGACCTCGCTGGTGGCGATCTGCTCGATCCATTTGCCGGGAAAGGTTGCGAGCGTCGCCTGGCTCGCATCGGCCGCGATACGAATCAGCTTGCCGTCGTCGCCGCCGGAAACAAATCCGGTCTTCGCCGCATCGGGCACCAGCGCCAGGGCGGCGCCGGCGTGGCACTCGGCGATGCGGGGCTCGCCACCCGCCTCGACCAGGCGCACGGTGCCATCACCCAAGGCGAAGGCGGCCTGCCGGCTCGAGCGGTCGAAGGCAACGGCGACGACCGGCGCGTCCGCCTTCCAGCTCTGCTCGCTCACCTAGACCCGCCCTAAGCCGCCACGCACGCCTCGAGCCCGCGCTTCAGCGCCGCGGCATCGAGCTCGCGGCCGATGAAGACGAGCTGGCTCCAACGCCGGTCGTCCTTCTGCCAGGGCCGGCCGGGCTGGCCGTCGATCAGCATGTGCACGCCCTGGAAGACGAAACGCCTGGGCTCGCCAGCGAAGTCGAGAATGCCCTTCGAGCGCAAGATAGTCTGTCCCTTCTCCCGGAGCAGGGTATTGATCCACATCTCGAAGCGCTGGCGGTTGAGCGGACGCTCAAGGCTCAAGGACACGCTGGCGATGTCCGGCCCGTGCTTGTGATGATGGTGATGGTCGTGGTCGTGGTCGTGATCATGATCGTGATCATGCGGCTTCTCGAGAAACTTCGGCTGGATCTCCAAGATGCGATCGAGATCGAAGGCGCCGCGATCCAGCACCTTGTCGAGCCCGATGCCGCAGCGCTCCGTGTGATGGATCTCGGCGAAGCGGTTGATCCCACGGATGCGCCTCTCCACCTCGGCCAGGCGCTCGGGCGCGACCAGATCAGTCTTGTTCAGGAGGATGACGTCGGCGAAGGCGACCTGCTCCTCGGCTTCCTGGCTCTCCTCCACGCGCTCGAGGAAATGATAGCCGTCGACCACGGTCACCACCGCGTCCAGCGCGCACCAGCGCTTGACCTCGGCGTCCATGAAGAAGGTCTGCGCCACCGGAGCCGGATCGGCTAGACCCGTGGTTTCGATGACGACGCCGTCGAAGCCGCCCTTGCGCTTCATCAGCCCGTTGATCACCCGGATGAGGTCGCCGCGCACCGTGCAGCACACGCAGCCATTGTTCATTTCGAACACTTCCTCGTCGGTGCCGACGACGAGCTGATTGTCGATGCCGATCTCGCCGAACTCATTCACGATGACGGCGTAGCGCTTGCCGTGCTCCTCGCTCAAGATGCGGTTCAGAAGCGTGGTCTTGCCGGCCCCAAGAAAGCCGGTCAGCACGGTGACGGGGATTTGGCTCATCGCAGATCGCTCCAGGCGGATTGGGCGGCCAGACGTTAGGGGCCGGCCTTCCCCCCCGTCAATGCATTAAGGGGCAATGCATTAAGGGGCAATCAATTAGGCCAAGCCCTTGGCCTTGCCGGCTACCGCTGGCATATAGTCGAGGCCGGCGGCAGGACCTAACATAGGAAGCAAGCGTGCCCGGCACCACCCGGGTCGCCGCGATCGGCGAATGCATGATCGAGCTCAGCCATCTCGGCCCCAGCCACCATGGAGTGGGCCAGCTCGGCCTCGCCTTCGGCGGCGACACCCTCAACACCGCGGTTTACCTCGCCCGTCTGGGCCAGAGCCGCCGGATTGCGGTCGACTACATCACCGCGCTTGGCGACGACCCCTATAGCGAGGCTATGCTCGCCTTCTGGCAGCAGGAAGGGATCGGCACCGATCTGGTGGCCCGGCTGCCCGGGCGCTTGCCGGGTCTCTATATGATCCGCACCGACGATCAGGGGGAGCGTTCGTTCTTCTATTGGCGCTCGGCGGCGGCGGCGCGCGACATGCTGGTGGGGCCGCGGGGCGGGGACATCCTGGCCAGGCTGAAGAGCTTCGACTGGCTCTATCTCTCCGGCATCACTTTGTCGATCCTGGGCGAGGTGACGCGCCTGGCCTTCCTGCGCGCCGTCGAGGAAGCCAAGCGCGCCGGCACCAAGATCGCCTTCGACACCAACTACCGGCCGCGGGGTTGGGTCTCTCCCGAGACCGCCCGCTTCAATCTCATGGAGGCGCTGCGCCTCGCCGATCTCGCCATGCCGAGCCTGGATGATGAGCGGCTGTTGTTCGGCGACGCCGACACCGCCGCCTGCGCCCAGCGGCTGCATGCCCTCGGCGTGCCGGAAGTGGTGGTCAAGGACGCGAAGGGGCCGTGTCTCGTCTCGGTCAACGGCGAGGCGACTTCGGTCATGCCGGAGAGCGTGACCAAGGTCATCGATTCGACCGCCGCCGGCGACAGCTTCAATGCGGCCTACCTGGCCGAGCGGATCGCCGGCGGCGACCCGATCGCCGCCGCCCGAGCCGGCCACCGCCTCGCCGGGCAAAAAATCCAACACCGCGGCGCCATCATTCCGCTGGAGGCGATGCCGGCCGACGCCACTTCTGCCGTAGGCGAATGAACTATCGCCACGCCTATCACGCTGGCTGCTTCAGCGACGTGGTGAAGCATGCGGTGCTGGTGCTGCTGATCCGGCATCTGAAGGAGAAGCCGAAGCCCTTCGTCATCCTCGACACCCATGCCGGCATCGGCCGCTACGATCTCGCCTCCGAACCGGCGCTGAAGACCAGGGAGTTCGAAGCCGGGATCGCCCGCGTGCTCGCCGATCCCTCGCCCCCTGCCGAGCTCCGCTCCTATCTCGATCTCGTCCGCAGCGCCAATAGCGGCCCGGAGCTACGGTGGTATCCGGGCTCGCCCTGGCTCGCCAACGCACTCCTGGGCGCCCGAGACCGGCTGGTTCTGGCGGAGCTGCACCCCGAGGACGCCCGCACGCTCGGCCTCACCATGGGAGCCGACCGCCGGATCCAAGTCCATCACATGGACGGCTATCGGGCGCTCAAATCCATGCTGCCGCCCAAGGAGCGGCGCGGCCTCGTCTTGATCGACCCGCCCTTCGAGGTGACAGATGAGGCCGAGCGCATCGCCCGCGGCCTGAAGCACGCGCACAAGCGCTGGGCGACCGGCCTCTATGCAATCTGGTATCCAATCAAGGACCGGCCGCCGATCGATCGCCTACACGGGCTCATCGTTGCCACCGGCATCCGCCGGATGCTCGTGGCCGAGCTCCTCCTTCGCCCGCCGCGCAGCCCGGAGACGCTGAATGGAAGCGGCCTGGTGCTGGTCAACCCGCCCTGGCGCCTGGATGAGAGCCTCAAGGCCCTGCTCCCCGCCCTGTTGAAGAGCCTGGGTGCCGCCAGACATGGCAGTGTCCGGCTCGACTGGCTGGTGCCGGAATAGCGCCCGCCCCATTTGCCGGCGCGCCGCGGCATGCTATCTTTCCTATACGAAATGGAGGCGATTGTTGCGCCGACCGCGGTGGAACTGCGTCCGACGTGATTAATCCTGCTTCTCACGGGTATTAAATTTTTCCTCTCGCATTTGTGCGCGGATGGTCCTAGATGGATGCAAAATCGTCATCAACCTCAACGGGAATGGGGCGGCAATGAAGGCCAAGCGGAAGCGCGTTCAGGGTGCCGAGGCTGGGGGAACCGCCTTGCAGCGCCGGCATACTCTCGGTGACCGGCTCAGGGAGCTGCGCAAGGCCAAGGGCTGGACCTTGAGCAAGGTCAGCGAGATGACCGGGCTTGCGCCCTCGACGCTGTCCAAGGTCGAGAACAAGCAGATCTCGCTCACCTACGACAATCTCGCCAAGCTGGCCGACGGCCTCAATATCGACCTGGCCGATCTCTTTACGCCTGAGACGATTCAGGCCGCGACCGGCAGGCGGACGATCACGCTCAAAGGCGATGGCAGGGTGCACGAGACCGACACCTACGAGCACACCTACCACGGCGCCGAGCTGTCGCGAAAAGCGCTGGTGGCGCTCGAGAGCAGGGTCAAGGCAACCAGCCTCGAGGCGTTCGGCCCGCTCAACCGCCATCCCGGCGAGGAATGGGTCTATGTGCTCGAGGGAGCGATCGAGTTCCACTCGGAGTTCTACGAGCCGGTCAGGCTGGAGACCGGCGAGAGCGTCTATTTCGACGCCACCATGGGCCACGCTCTCATCTCCGTCGGCCCGAAGCCGGCGCGCGTGGTGAGCACCATCTCGCGGCCCGGCACGCAGCCGCCCCTCCAGCTCGTCAAGAAGTAGGCTCCCTACTTCAGCAGGGATCCGCGCGCAGTCTGGAATTCGTCGACCGCGGCGACCAAGGCCTCGCCATCGGTCTCGGTGATCGGCAGCGACAAGGCCATCATGCCCCGGCGCGCCAGATAGATGCCGCGCTCCAGCATGTCGAGGAAGAACAGCTCGACCAGCTCCTTGCTGCCGGCGCGGGCATCGAAGATCGAGCGGATCTCGCCCTTCAGGAAATGCACGCTCATCATCGAGCCGATTCCGGTGAACTGCATGGCGAGGTCGCGTTTGCGGCAGAGCGCGTTCAGGCGCTGGCGCAGCTTGTCGCCGAAGGCGTTGAGCTCGACCGCACGCTGAGGCGTATAGACCTCCGACAGCCCGGCATAGCCCGCGGACATCGTCAGGATGTTGTTGTTGAAGGTGCCGGCATGGGGCAGCGCATCGGGACGGCGCGGATCGAAGCGCGACATGATGTCGGCGCGGCCGCCGAAGGCGCCGAAGCTCATGCCGCCGCCGATATACTTGCCGAGGCTGGTCATGTCGGGGATGACGTTGTAGAGCGCCTGCAGCCCGCCCGGCGACAGCCGCGAGGTCATCACCTCGTCGAACAGCAGCACGACGCCGTGCTTGGTCGTGGCTTCCCGCAAGGCAGAAAGGAACGCTGGGCTGGCAGGGATGCAGCCGCCGCCGCCCTGCATCGGCTCGATCGCCACCACCGCCAGTTCCTTCGCATGCTTCTCGATGAGCGCGATGGTGCCGGGGATGTCGTTGTAGGTCGGCGCGATCACGAAGTTGAAGGGGCCGTTCACCGGCGACTGGCCGGTTTGAAAGGTGAAGACGCCGCCGTGATAGCCGCCCTCGAACACCATCACCTTGGAGCGGCCGGTGTAGACCAGCGCCACGGTGATCGCCATCAAATTGGCCTCGGTGCCGGAATTGGTGAAGCGCAGCAGCTCGACCGAGGGGAAGCGAGCCTGCACCAGCTTGGCGAGCTTGCCTTCCATGGCATTGTGGGAGCCGAAGCTGATGCCGCCATCGAGCGCCTGGTCGAGCGCCTTGCGGATCACCGGATGGGAGTGCCCATAGAGGCCGGCCGTGTATTCCCCGAGGAAATCCGCGTATTTGTGGCCGTCGGCATCCCAGAGATAGGCGCCGTCCCCCTTGGACATGGTCAGGGGATAGGGCGCGTAGAACAGCACCGTGCGGGTATTGCCGCCGGGCAGCGCGCCCAAGGCTTCCTGGTAGATGGCGCCGCTATTGGGATTGCGTTTGACGAACAGCGCTCTCGCGTCGGTCAGCGCCGAATCCAGATCGATGTTGCGGGCGGCCGCCTGGGTGGCGATGGTGCTCATGACCCTTTGATCCTTCGAGGGGCTGCGAAGCGATGTTTCCAGTTTGAAACGCCGGCACGGGGAATACAAGAGGTGCCGCCTCGCGCTATTTCCAAACGGCGGCGGCGACCCGGAGAAAGTTCTCGCCCATCACGCCGCGCACGTCCCTCTCGCCGTAGCCGAGCTTCATGAGCGCCTCGGTCACCTCCGGCAGCTGCTCGGGCTGCACGAACTGCCACGGCGGCGGCGGGTAGCCCTTGGGGAACATGGCGGGACTGCCGCGAAATACCGCGTACCAGAACTCCACCTCGTCGACCATGTCGAGGCCGATGCCGACATGGGCCGCACCCACGCGCTGGACCATGTAGTCGACGTGGCGGACATAGGCGGCTGTGGAGCCGTCATTCTCGCCCAGGAACGGGCCCACGCCATTGATGCCGATGAGGCCTCCGGTCTTGGCGCAGGCGTCGATCTGATCGTCCCTGATGTTGCGCTCGTGGTCCTTGAGCGCACGCGCGTTCGAATGGGAGAAGATGACTGGGGCCGTGGAGACTTCCATCGCCTCCATCGAGGAGCGGTAGCCGGTGTGGGTCACATCGACGATCATCCCAACCCGGTTCATCGCTTCGATCAGCGCCACGCCGAAGCGGCTCAAGCCGCCATCGGTTCGCTCATGGCAGCCATCGGCGGCGAGATTGCGCTGATTGTAGGCGAGCAGCATATGGCGGATGCCAAGCTTGTAGTAGACCTCGACCATGGCGGTGTCCCCCGCCAGGGGATTGGTTCCCTGGAAGTTGAAGCCGATGGCGAGCATTCCCTCCGCCTTCGCCCGACGGATGTCGGCCACGGTCTCGACCAGCACGTAGCGCCCGGGATGGCTGAGAAATCGCCGCCGCTCGGCAGCGATATGGCGAATGGTCGTCTCCAAGCCCATGGAGTCGACGCCGAGGCTGAGAGAGACGAAGGTAACGCCGGCCTTGGGAAAGCGCGGCAGCGTCTTGGCTTCGCTGTTGAGCGCCGAGGCGGTCCAAGGCAGCGTCATGTCGCAGAGCGTAAGCGCCGAATGCAGGGCCGTTGCCTTCGGCTCGATGGTCCACCCCGTCATCGTCGAGACACTCTCCCCGCAGCCGCGCCCACCCTAGCGCGTTTTCGGGTCGCCCGTTAGCCTTCGCCAAGGACAAAGCGCGGGGATCGGCATGATCGACGACGAGAAGATCCGGCGCACGATCGAGCGAGCGCTCGAGCACTGGCGTGTGCCCGGCGGCGCCGTCTCGATCCGCCGCGGAGGGCGTAAGCTTTACGAAGGGTGCTTCGGGGTGAAGCGGCTGGGAGAGCGGGCCCGGATCGGCAAGCACACCCAGTTCGACATCGGCTCGGTCAGCAAGACCTTCAACGCCGCCGCCATGGCGCTCCTGGTGGAGGAAGGCCGTCTTGCCTGGGATACGCGGGCCATCGACGTGCTGCCGGAGTTTCGCCTGGCCGATCCGGCCATTGCCGAGCAGGTGACGATGCGTGACCTCATCGCCCACCGCATCGGCCATGGCGAGGATGCGATCACCAACTACAGCTCGCATTTCACCCGTGCCGAGATCTTGGCGCAGATGCGGGTCTTGCCGCTCCGGGCACCCTTCCGCAGCGAGACTTGCTATCAGAGCTATGGTCCGCTTGCCGCCGCCGCGGTGGTCGAGCGCCTGTCGGGGCTGAGCTGGGAAGATTACGTCGAGGCCCGCATCCTGAAGCCCCTCGGCCTCGCCGATGCGGCACCCACCTATGAGCGGCTCCGCAACAAGCGCGCCAGCTCCTCGCCCCATGCCGATTTCGGTCGCGGGGTCGAGGCCATGGCGCACCGGGACTTCTCCAATCTGGCGCCGGCCGGCTCGATGGTGGCGAGCCTCGCCGATCTAGCGAGCTGGGCGGACATTCACGCCAACCGCGGGTTGGGCTTCCTCAAACCGGCGACACTCGGCGAGATGTTCACCCCGCACAGCCTCGTCCATCCCCGGGGCATTAGCCCGGTGCGCTGGCACAGCCGCTTCGCCGCCACCATCGTCAGCTACGGGCTCGGCTGGTATGTGCACGACTTCATCGGCCATCGCGTGGTCGAGCACACCGGCGCGCTCGAAGGCTATATCGCGTTGGTGATCGTCGTGCCCGAGGAGCGCCTCGGCATCGTCATCCTGACCAACCTGCACCAGACGCCGGCACCCCTGGCGCTGCGCTACGCGCTGTTGAGCCTTTGCCTCGGCGGACCGGAGCGGGATTGGATTGCCCTGGCGGAAGCAAAGCTCAGGGCGATACCGAAGGCGCGGCCGCTCGCCGATGGCACACCTTACTATTACCGACCGATCGGGCGGCGGCAGGGCACCAAGCCGTCGGTGCCGCTGCGGGCGCTTGCCGGCCGCTATCGCCATGGCGGCTACGGCGACATTGCAGTCACCTTCGCCCGTGGGCGTCTCAAGGCCGATATTGTGGGAAATGCTTGCGATCTCGAGCACTGGCATTGGAACGAGTTTCGCGCCGTGCCGAAGGATCGCGGCGTTAAGCTTTACTATAAGGAACTGTTTCTCCGATTCGCTGCCGATGGCGCCGGCGCGTTGACCCGGCTCGTCATCCCCAGCCTGGCGGAATTCCGGCGCCGTTGAGGCGATCCCAGTCAAGAATCGGGGGCTGGCCCTTGCATGGTCTCCGCAGCGCTAATCCGATATCATCACCGCGATCGTAGAGGGGGCATGGAAGTGGCGGCAGAGGCCGCGGGGGGCACCCCGGCAAGGCCGGAGGCGCCGGAGGATTGGCGTATGAATTTCAGGACTCGCTGGCGGCTCCTCCCGGCAGCCATCGTTGCCGCTGGCGTGCTCAGCGCCGGCGCCATCGTGTGGGCCGCAAACGATAGCCAATACGACGAGTATGGCGCGCCCGGTGCGCCCGCCGAGCCCAAGGCCGGCGAGGTCGTGCAGAAGAACATCGAGTTTGCCCCGGCCGAATACCGCACCAAGATCGGCGAGACCATCACCTTCGTGAACGAGGACCCGTTCGGGCACAACGCCTATTCGGCGACCCAGGGCGGCGTCTTCGACATCGGCTTGCAGGGCTCGGGCGAGCGCAAGCCGATCCGCTTCAGCAGTGCCGGGACCTTCGAGGTGCGCTGCCGCATCCACCCGAAGATGAAGATGCAGATCGTCGTCACCCGATAGGCGAGGCCGGCAACCCATGTCGATCCGCCTCAAGCTCATTGGCGCGTTCCTGGTGGCGGTGCTGGCCGCCGCGGCACTCGGCCTGTCGGCCAGCATATCGGCCGATCGGATCGGCGAGCTGGTGGTGCGCATGTACGACCAGCCGCTGCAGGCGATCAATTTCAGCCGCTCGGCGCAGACCGGCTTTGCGCTGATGGAGCCGGTGGGACGCGCCGCCGCGGAAGCCGCGAGCGAGGCGGAGCGGCGGACCAAGCTCGCCCAGCTCGCACGCGACCACAAGACCTTCCTCGACGATCTCAGCATCGCCGCCGAGCGCGGCCTCTCTGAGCGGATCGGCGACTTGGCCGGCTCCATCCGCGAGAAGGCCTCGCAATGGATGGCGCTCACGACGGCGGCTCGCTCCGGCGAAGGCGGCGGGGCCGGGCGCGACACGCTGGGCGCCGACATCCGCAATCAGCTCGAGGTCCTGACCCAGCTCGCCGCCGAGGATGGCTACCTCTTTCGCCAGGATGCGGAGCGCATCATCACCGTGACCGAGCGCTCGATCATCGCCATCGTCGCCACCGTGCTGGTGGTCTGCGTCGGCGTCGCCCTCCTGCTCGCGCACAATATCGGCAGGCCGACGGACACGCTGGCCCGGCTCATGGTCCGGCTCGCGAAAGGCGACCGGGACATCGAGGTCCCCCACCGGGATCGCAAGGACGAGATCGGCGGCATGGCCGACGCCTTGAGCGTGTTCAAGCAGGCGATGATCGAGGTCGAGAGCGCCAAGGACAAGGCCGAGGCGGCGACCCGCGCCAAGTCGGAGTTCCTGGCGATGATGAGCCACGAGGTCAGGACGCCGATGAACGGCGTGCTCGGCATGACCCGGTTCTTGCTGGGCACGCCTCTCAACGATGAGCAGCGCAGCTACGCCGAGATCGTGCTGAGCTCATCGGAAGCGCTGCTGACCATCCTCAACGATATTCTCGACTATTCGAAGCTGGAAGCAGGCAAGCTCGACTTCGAGGCGATCGACTTCGAGCCGCGCCTGGTGGTCGACGGCGTCGCCACGCTGATCTCGGCGCGCGCCGAGGAGAAAGGCATCTGGCTCAAGGCCGAGATCGGCCCGGACACGCCGGCCTATCTCAAGGGCGACCCCGGCCGGCTTCGTCAGGTGCTCTTGAACCTCGTCGGCAATGCGGTGAAGTTCACCGAGAATGGCGGGGTCACGCTGTCGGTCGCGCCTCTCGGCTCGGCCGAACAAGGCGCGCGCCTGCGCTTTGCCGTGGCCGATACCGGCATCGGCATCTCCGAGGAAGGCAAGGCGAAGCTCTTCGGCTCGTTCAGCCAGGCCGATTCCTCGATCACGCGCCGGTTCGGCGGCACCGGGCTCGGGCTCGCCATCTCCAAGCGCATCGTCGAGCAGATGGGCGGCGTGATCGGCGTCGACAGCACGGTCGGGCGGGGCAGCACCTTCTGGTTCGAAGTGACCTTGCCCTTGGGCGAGGCGCGGCGGCAAGAGGACGTCGCCGCCGAAGCCGCACGGATCCCGCCCCTCGAGATCCTGGTGGCCGAGGACAACAAGGTGAACCAGAAGGTCGTGGCCGGTCTCCTCGTCCCCCACGGGCACCGCGTCGACATCGTCGAGAATGGCCGCGCCGCGGTGGACGCCGTGCAGAAGAGGCACTACGACCTCGTGCTCATGGACATGCACATGCCTGAGATGGGCGGCATCGACGCCACCCGCGCCATCCGCGCGCTCGCGGGCGAGCCCGGCCGCGTGCCGATCATCGCCGTCACCGCCTCGGCGATGCAGGAAGGCATCCAGCGCGGACTCGACGCCGGGATGAACGACCACGTCTCCAAGCCCATCCATCCAACCGCACTCCATGCGGCACTCTTGCGGGTGATCGGCCGGCGGGACGAGACCGAAGCGCCGGCCACCGGCGAGATCGATTTGACCCAGCAGCTGCTGGGCGGCAACCTGGCGCTGGACGAAACCGTGCTCGGCGGTCTCGAGGCGCAGCTCGGCCGCGAGGTCGTGGCCGAGCTGGTCGAGGATTTCTTCACCACCTCGGCCGAGCACACCCGCACCATGCGGGCGGCTGAGGCATCGGGCGATGCCTCGAATTGGGGCGATGCCGCGCACAGCGTCAAAGGTGCCGCCGGCAGCCTCGGCTTGGGTCAACTCTTCCGTGTGGCGCTCGCCATCGAGGAATCCTGCCACGGCGGCGACCTGGCCGCAGCCGGCCAAGCCATGGACGAATTCGCAGTTAAGCTCGCGGAGGGTCAGGCCCTGCTGCGCCAGCGCTATCCCGCCTCGCAGGCCGCATGAGCACCGAGCAAAGAAAAGAGCGTCGATGACGGGCAAGCACCCTTCCGATACGTATCTGTCGCATCTCTCGATCCTCTTGGTCGAGGACGATGCCTTTGCCATGCGGCTGGCCCAGAGCGTCTTGAAGCAGCTCGGCATCCGGCTGGTGATCTGCGCGCGCGACGGGGCCGAGGCGTTGCGCGTCTTGAACGAGGGCGCCACCAAGTTCGACCTCATCATCTCCGACTGGACGATGCCGAAGATGAGCGGCCTTGATCTCCTGAAGGAGGTCCGCAAGACCTGGATCGACATGCCCTTCCTCATGCTGACCGGACGGGCGACGCCGGATTTCGTGCTGGAGGCCCGCAAGAACGGCGTCGATGCCTATGTGGTGAAGCCGTTCTCCCCCGACCAACTCGCCCGCAAGATCGCCGGCACGTTCAAGCTGCAGCCGAAATAGGCTGACGGTTTTTTGCAATTGTGATCAGGGCATCCCCTCACCCGCCTCGCTCACGCTCGGCACCCTCTCCCGCGGTGCGGGAGAGGGGCTCCTGGCGCTTTCCTTCTCCCTCTCCCGCACCGCGGGAGAGGGCCGGGGTGAGGGTCGCCTACCGCTCGAGCTCGATGAAGCCGCAGACACCGAGCATCTGGCCGCTGATGTGGCGGCCGGAACGGGAGGCGACGTAGACCGCCATCTCGGCGATCTCGCGGGGATTGATCTGGGTCTTGAGCGCGATGAACTGCATCGCCTTCGCCTTCATCTCCTCGACGCTGATTCCGAGCGCGGCTGCCTTGTTGCGCATGACGCTTTCGGCGCGCTCGCCTTCGACCCATCCCGGCAGGATGGAGTTGACGCGGATATTGAACGGACCGAGCTCGGATGCCAGCGTGTTGGTGAAGCCGTTGACCGCCCATTTCGCCACCGCATAGGGGGCCCGCATGGGAAAGGCGAGACGTCCGGAGGTGGAGGAGATGTTGATGATGCAGCCCTGCCGCGCCTCTTTCATGACCGGCACGGCGCGGCGCACGCAGTAGAACATGCCGTTGAGGCAGACGCCGATGGTGCGGTCCCACTCCGCCGGGCTCACATCCTCGACCCAGGCGGTCGGCCCGGCGATGCCGGCATTGTTGACCAGCACATCGAGGCCGCCCAGGCGGCCGAGCGCCTCTTCGAACAGGCGGTCGACCTCGCCCGCCTGGGCCACGTCGGCCTTGGAGGTGCCGATCTCGGGGCGCATGGCGCGGAGATCGGCAAGGGCCGTCTCGTCGATGTCGCAGACATGCACGCTGGCGCCATTCTCCTGGAAGGTCTCGGCGATGACGCGTCCGATGCCGCCGCCGCCGGCGGTGACGAGGACCTTCTGGCCGCGGCAGTCGATCTCCATGGCACCCTCCTCTGCGCGGGACTACGGCGGCTAGGACGCGTGCCGTGCCAGGTCTTGGAACAGCCGCTTGTATTGAGGCACGGCGAGATCCGGCAAGCGGCTTGCATCGGCCAAGGGAAACCAGCGGAACTCGGTGTGCTCGTCGCCGAGCATCGCGGGCTCGCCGCCGGACCATGCCGTCACCACGAATACGTAGTAGCCAACCGGGCCGTTGATCTCCGGATTGGGCTCGGTGAAGAACCCGATCGCTTCGAACGCGGTCGGGGTCACGCCCGCTTCCTCCTCGACCTCTCTGATCAAGGCCTCGGGCGGCGTCTCCCCGGCTTCGATATGCCCGCCCAAGATGTCCCAGCAATTGGGATAGGCCCGCTTATGCGGCGCCCGCCGGCCAAGCAGCACGGCGCCGTCTCGGAGCAGAATCGCGCAGGCGCATGCTTCCGGGGTCATCGATGCAGCAGGACCCCCACCCCGACCCTCCCCCGCAGCCGCGGGGGAGGGAGTAGGAAGGCCGGCTCATGGCTCCCTCCCCCACGCGTCGCACGGGTGTCCGGGGAAAGTCATGCATAGCTGAAGGTTCCCTGGTTGGGGGAGGCGGTTGGTTGTCGGCGGTTGGGATTAAGCGGGGGCGGTTTGTCGATTTTGGCGAGGGGTTTGCGAACGAAGAGGCAGGAGCCGA
>JACQAG010000069.1 GCA_016195085.1 Pseudomonadota bacterium
GAGGAGGAAGTAGTATTCCTTCTTCTGCTCGTCCTGCACCGCGTCCAGGCTGACGGTGGTGACGCGGCCCTTGAGGGTGCCGTAGCGGGTGAAGGGGAAGGCCTCGACCTTGATGATGGCCTCTTGGCCGGCTTCGACGAAGGCGATGTCCTTGTTGGGCAGGCGGGCTTCGATCTCCAGAATGGCGCCGGCAGGGACGATGACCAGCAGCTTCTGGGCCGGTTGGACGACGCCGCCAATAGTGTGGATATCCAATTGCTGGGCGATGCCATCGACGGGGGCGATGAGCGACAGCACTTTTTGGCGCTGGGTGGCCTTGGCCAGTTCCTGCTCGGCGGTACTGGCCTTGGCCCGCGCCTCGGCGAGCTTCGAGGTGGCGTCGCGGCGGAATTCGCCCTTGGCCTGCTCACGCTGACTCTCCAGCGAGGCGATGGCGGCCTGGGTTTCGGTGAGGCGGCTCTTGGCCACTTCGCGGTTGCCCGAGGCCTCGTCCACCTCCTGCACGGCGCGCGACAGATCGAGGTGGGAGTTGAGGCCCTGCTCGGTGAGGATCTTGCGGCGTCCGGCCCGGTCCTGGGCCTGGGTGATGACATTGGCGAGGCGCGCCATATCGGCGCTGGTGGTCTTGAGCTCGGCACGCTTGCGGGCCAGTTCGGAGTCCAAGGAGGCCAGCTTGCCGCGATGTTCGGTCAGTTGCGCCACCATCTGGGCACGGGCCAGCTCGATCATCGGCGCGGGGACGCCCTCGGGAGTGGTGAAGGCCTGGTCGGGGGCGGGCGCCAGCAGGGCGGCGAGGCGGGCGCTGTCGGCCTGGGCGGTGTAGAGATCCTGGGTCAGGCGCTGGACGTCGTTGGCGCCGCCGGTGACCTCCAACTCGATCAGCATGTCGCCCTTCTTGACCGTTTGCCCCTCGCTGACGTGGATGGCCCGGACGATGGCGGCCTCCAGGGGCTGGATCACCTTGACCTGTTCCGACGGAATCAGCTTGCCGCTGGCCACGGCGACGATATCGAGCTCGCCGATGCTGGCCCAGGCGATGGAGCCGGCGAAGAAGGCGCACAGGGTCAGCGCGATGATGCGCGCCGTGGTCGAGGCCGGGCGCTCCGAGATCTCCAGGGCGGCGGGCAGGAAGGCCATCTCCGCCTCGCCCAGCGGCCCGAGCTTGGGGCGGAGTTTGTCGGCTTTGAGCGCCTCGCGCCAGATGTCGGCGTGCTGGGAGAGGCCGTGGGCGATGGATTCGAGTTTGGTGACGGCTTTGTCGAGAAAGGCGACGCGGTGGCGGAGGGTAATCGTCCACGACTGCGTCTTGGTCCAAAGGGGTTTGAACCACAGAGACACAGAGACACAGAGAAGGCACAGAGAAACAAAACTATTTCTCTTTTCCTCTGTGCCTTCTCTGTGTCTCTGTGTCTCTGTGGTGAATTCACCATCAGCCACGGAATCATTCTCAGCCATGGCTCACTCCCCCGCCGCCTCGGCCATGCGCAGCTGCACCGGGCGCCGCACGATGATCTCGCCATCGGGGCCGCGGCTGACATGGGCATTGGAAGGCTGCACCGGAGCTGGAGCCGGGCCGCCGGTCTGGGCGTGCCA
>JACQAG010000070.1 GCA_016195085.1 Pseudomonadota bacterium
CGAATACAAGGCTGCGGCGCGATCGCCCGCGCCCCCAACGCGAGCTCCACTCGGATCGATCAGCAGAAATCTTCCAGCCCCCCAATCCAGGAGCATCAAATGCCCCAAATCGCCCTTGACAGAAAAAGCCCCATACAAGGGTAGGGTGAGGGGACACCATCGCAAGGTTGGGTGCGGTGATGACGCCAACTATTTCCGAGTCATCGCGGCATGCAGATGCTGCAGGCCCTCGCGGTAGGTGGGGAAGGCGAGGCGCACGCCCAGCTCCTCCTTGATGCGCCGGTTGCTGACCCGCTTGCTGTCGCGATAGAAGCTGGCCGCCATGTCCGAGAGCGATGCGCTTTCGAACGGCTCCGCCGGCGGGGGATCGATTCCGAGAAGCGAGGCGGCGAACTCGATGACGGTCGCCGGCGCCGTCGCCTCGTCGTCGGCGAGGTTGTAGATGGCACCCGGGTTGGGACGCGCCATCGAGGCCATGAGCACGGCCACGATGTCGTCGACATGGATGCGGCTGAACACCTGCCCCGGCTTGATGATGCGACGGGCGCGTCCGGAGCCGAGCTGGTCCAAGGCGCTGCGGCCGGGGCCGTAGATGCCGGCCAGCCGGAACACATGCACCGGCAGGCCATGGCGGTGCCTGAGATCGAGCCAGGCCGCCTCCGCCGCCTGTCGCCGCCGCCCGCGCTCGCCCGTGGGGCGGAGCTCCGCCCATTCGTCCACCCACGCGCCGCCGCGATCGCCATAGACGCCCGTGGTCGACAGATAGCCGATCCATTTGAGACCGCTGAGCCGTGCGATGTCCGTGCCATGACGACCCAGCACGGGATCGCCTTCCCGATCCGGCGGCACCGTCGAGAGGAGATGCGTTGCTTGACCGAGGCTGTGGGCCGGCTCGCCGATGGGGCGGTCGCGATCGAAGGCCAGCGCATCGAACCCTTGCCCGCGGAGCGCCTCGATCCCCTCGGGGCCGCGGCTGGTGCCGGCGATCTCCCAGGCTCTCTTGGCGAGCGCATGTGCCAGCGCTTGGCCGGTATATCCGAGGCCGAAGCAGAACAATCGCTTGGTCATGCTATACCAGCCGCGCCTAGCGCTGCCCCCAGCGGATCCTTGGACTATGGTCACCCCGTCCCCCATCTACAAGCCGATGCGCGCCCGCTTCGCTTTCCTCATCGCTCTCATGGTCCCGCTTCCGGCCTCTGCCCAGAGGCCCGATCCGGCGCGGGAATACGAGCTCTGCATGACCGTTGCCGCCCAGCAGCCCGATCAGGCCTTCGAGACTGCCGGCGGCTGGATCGCCCGCGGCGGCGGTCCCCCGGCGCAGCACTGTCAGGCGGTGGCCCTCGTTGGACTCGGGCGCTATGGCGACGCCGCCCAGAAGCTGGAGGCGCTCGCCGGCGATGCCAGGGTCAAGGCCACGCCGCTCGCCAAGGCAGCGCTCGGCCAGGCGGCCCAGGCCTGGCTGCTCGCCGGCGAAAACACGCGCGCGATCGCCGCCGATTCCGCCGCCTTGCGGCTCGAGCCCAACGACCCCGATCTTCTGGTCGACCGCTCCATCGGCTATGCCGGCGCCCAGCAGTACTGGGAGGCGATCGACGACCTCAACCGGGCGATCGAGCTCCAGCCTAAGCGGGCCGATGCTTATGCCTTTCGCGGTGCGGCCTATCGCCTGCTCGAATCCTATGAGCTTGCCCGCGAGGACGTGGGGAAGGCGCTGGCGCTCGATCCCTACAGTCCGGAGGCGCTGTTGGAGCGTGGCATCCTCCGCCGCCTCGCCCAGGACCAGAAAGGCGCGCGCGCCGATTGGATGCGGGTGATCGAGCTGGCGCCGACCTCGCCCGCCGCCGATGCGGCCAGGATCAATCTCGAGAAGATGGACGTGATGGTGCCGTAACACGGAGATTCACCAGCGAACCGATCGCGCGCTAAAAATCCAGATCTGCGTAGTGCTTCGGTGGCGGCGCGCCGGGGATGTGATCGGCAAGGAGCGGGCGAAAGGCCGGGCGCGACTTCATGCGCGCATACCATTCCCTGGCTTCCGGGTGATCGTCCCAGGGCACGTCGCCGATGTAGTCGAGGGCCGAGAGATGCGCCGCCGCGGTCACGTCGGCCAAGGTCATATGGTCGCCCGCGAGCCAGGTGCGGCGCTCGGCCAGATAGGAGATGTAGTCGAGATGCGTGTGGATGTTCTTCATGCCGGCGCGGATCGCCTGGCTGTTGGGCTCGCCCAAGCCGAGGAACCGCTTCATCATCTTTTCTTCGACGAGATTGCGGGTAACCTCGCGGTCGAACTTGCCGTCGAACCAGTGAACGAGCCGGCGCACCTCGGCGCGGGCGAAAGCATCGCCCAGGATCAGCGGCCGCTCGGGATAAGCCTCTTCCAAATATTCTGCGATCGGCCCGGCCTCGACGATCGCCTGGCCCGACTCCTCCACCAAGACCGGCACATCGCCCGCAGGGTTGAGGGCGAGGAAGTCGTGGCGGCGCTCCCACACCTTCTCGACCTTCATCTCGAACTCGAGGCCCTTCTCGGCCAAAGCCAAGCGGACCTTCCTGGATCCGGCCGAAAGCCAGAGATGATAGAGCGTGCGCATGCGTTAATCATTGTAACGCAATGCCGTGCAAGCGCGGTAGCTCGGGGCGATCAGGCGGTGCGCCGACTCTGCACGCGCTCGGGCATGACCGGCCCCCTTGCCAAAGCAAGCCAGCCCGGCTGCAGCTCGCGTACCTGGAATCGCTCGGGGTCCACCGGTCCCGGCAGGCTCAAGCCCAAGGGGATCGCCGGCACGAAGCCGAAGGGCCGGTAATAGACGGGCGAGCCCACCAGCACGGATAGCCCGTAGCCCAGCGCCGCCGCCCGCTCCAGGCCATGGGTGACCAAGGCCTTGCCGATGCCGCGGCCCTGCAGCTCCGGGGCGACGACCAGCGGTCCGAGGAGGGCCGCGCGCCCGCCGGCGATGACCACCGGCCAGAAGCGGATACTGCCGACCAAACGCCCGCCGGAAAGCGCCACGTTGCAGAGCTCGGCGATGGCGGCCGTGCCCTTGCGCAGGCGATAGACGGTCTTGGCCGTGCGGTCGGCGCCGAATGCGTCGTCGAGGAAGGCATCGATCTCGGGGCCGTGCTCGGCCCGTTCAGGCATGATCGTGAACATCGGTCGGCATCCTTGAGCCAGGGGAAGCGGCAAATTTGCCGATCGTCCCTTGCTGGAGGACCCGAGAACCCGACTCGAATCGTTCGGGGCTATGGCCTCTGGATGAGGACGAGCGGCAGCGGGCGCCTCGAAGGCGCCGCCTGGCATCGTCGTCGCATGATCCGAGAGGCCGTCATTCTAAGAGATCCGCTGATCGCTTGGTGCCGAACGGCGGCGAAAATGCCTTCGCGCCGCGGAAATTGCAAGCGGCACGTTCACCGCGAACGACCGGGATCAAGGCAAAGGGCGGCGCGGGCCCGACTTGCGGGCCATCAGAATCATGCTCACCTGTTCGCCGTCCTCGGACAAGGGCAGCGCCAGGCGCGCCGTGTAGAGGACGGGCATCTCCGGGATCGCCGGGGTGCGGGAATACCAGGGAACCCGCGTCGCCACCACCCGCCGGTAGCGCTGGGTCAGCCGTTCCCGGCGTTCGGCATCCCGGTCGGTCTCGGACAACAGCTTGCCCGTATGGTCCTTGCCCAAGAGCACGGCGGCCCCTTCGCTCAGCACGCGGTAGCGGAAATCGGCCCCGCCGTCGATCACCTCGAGGAGGCTGAGCTCGCCGATATAGGTGCCGAGCTCGACGATATCGATGTCGCCCCGCATCGGCATGGTCTTGCCGCGGCTGGCGCAGGCCCGCTGCCAAACCTCGAAGAAGCCCTGCATGCCGTGGCTCTCGAGCAGCTCCGGCGTGATCTCGGTCGTCTCGATTTCCGGACCCGACGGCTTGGCCGGCGGCGGCTTGTCCCCCAGGAACTCCGACCACCGGTCCCGGATCCGCTGGCGCTGCAGCCGCAGCAATCGCGTGAGGTCGCGGTAGCCGAACCGCATACCCACCTCCGTCTTCCGCCATCCGCCACCGGGATCGAAGCGACCCCGCCGATCATTCCCGTATGTATATGGGATTTCTGTTTCGTTTCGAATAGCGCGTGCGGCCGCCTCGCCTTGGCGGCGGGTGTCTCCTCCCGTAACATCCGCTCAGCGGCCCATCCCTGATTGAATTCCTGCCAGGGAACCAAAAGCCGGAGGTTAAAGATTGACCGGCGCGCCATCTCCCTTGAACCGGGCATCGCCGAGCCCAAGCGATTTTGTCCCCGGCCTCGCCGAGGTGGCCTTCTCGGGCGTTCCCGGCGGTCGCGGTCGCATCGCCACGAGATCGGCGGTGCTGGCCGGCGTCGGCTTCCTCTTGGCGCTCGCCGGGCTGGTTCCCCCGAACGCCGGGAGCTGGATCGAGCTCGAAGCCGTCGGGTGGAGCCGGCACCTGCCGGATTGGGCGGTGCTTTCGGCGATCGGCGCTCTGGCCGTCGTCTTCGCGCTGATCCTCATCGCCTCGACAAGAGCCCGTCCCAGGCCCAAACAAGACAATGAACCGGAGCCCGAGCAAGAACCACCGACGCCGGAGATACGGCGATCCTTCCTCATCATCCTGGTGGCGGCAGGGGTCATCGCCGCGGCAATGCTTTGGCTCCTGCAATGGGTGGGGCCTCCCGGGACCGTCAGTGTCCGCTTCGAGCCCGCCCCGCCGCTATCGCCGCCGGATCCGAATGCCGGCGGCCAGAACTTCGCTCCGCTCCCGCCGCCGGAGCCTTGGCCGCTGCTCGATTGGATCCTTGCCATCGCGGCCATGACCTGGGGGATGGCGATTCCTCTGGGCGGCCTGCTGATGCTTGTCGGCGCCGTGGTCTTGGCGATCCGCTGGCTCAGGAAGAAATTGGCAAAACCGCCGGCGCCGGCGGGTGCTGCCGCGGAGCCCGGGCCAAGCCAATTGGCGCTGGCGGTCGAAGAGAGCCTGGACGAGCTCCGGCACCTCGCCGACCCGCGCGCCGCCATCATCAAATGCTATGCGCGCTTCGAGCGTCTGCTCGCCGACCGGAAGGCCGGACGCGCCGCCTCGGCCACACCGGCGGAGTTCATGACCAGCGCGATCGCGCTGCTGCCGCTCGCCCCGGAGCCGATCAGGCACCTCACCCGCCTGTTCGAGCTGGCGCGCTTCAGCAACCGTCCCTTGGCCCAGCCCGAGCAGGAAGCGGCGTTGCAATCGCTCATCGCCATCAAGACCTCCCTCGATGCCTCTCGATCCGATTCACCGCAAGCCTGACACCGGCCGCTCCGCGGCGCTCGCCGGCTATGCCTTGCTGGCGTTGAACCTGGCGATCCTGCTGCCGATCGCGCTTTACGTCGTCGAAAGTGCCACCGACGTTCTGCGCGGCGGCATCGCCCTCATGCTGGCGGTCGTGCTGATCCGCTGGCTCGCCCGCAACCTCGCATCCCTCGGGCCTGTGGGTGCGAACGCGCTTCAGCCGCTTGGCCGGGTGCTGCCTCCGCCCGAGGCGATGGACCCGGCGCTGCGCAAATGGCGCCAGGACATCGGCTTCAGCCGGTCGAGCCGGCGCTACTTCGATCGTGTCTTCTGGCCGCGGCTCGTCGGCCTCGCCGGCACGCGCGATCTCGGTCGCCATCCGGTCCCATCGGCGCCGGTAAGGTGGCTGAAGCGCGGGCCGACCTTAGGCCAACTGGCGGAGCTCGTGCGGCGGTTGGAGGGAGGGCGATGAACATCCTCGAGGCGGAAGAGCGGTGCCGGCAGATCCTGGCCGCACTCGGCCAGGCGATCGTCGGCAAGGACGTCGTGCTGCGTCAGCTCCTGGCCGGTCTCATCGCCAACGGGCATGTGCTGATCGAGGACTTTCCGGGTCTGGCGAAGACGCTCATCGCCAGGCTGTGCGGCCAGGCGATGGATCTGAGCTTCAAGCGCATCCAGTTCACGCCCGACCTCTTGCCCGGCGACATCACCGGCAGCTACCTCTACGACCAGCAGGCCGCCCGCTTCGAGTTCCGCCGCGGACCGATTTTCACGAGCCTGCTGCTCGCCGACGAGATCAACCGGGCGACGCCGAAGACCCAGTCGGCGCTCCTGGAGGCGATGCAGGAAGGCCAGGTCACGGTCGAAGGCGAGTCCTTCGCCCTCGAGCGGCCGTTCCTGGTCATCGCCACCCAGAACCCGATCGAACTCGAAGGCACATATCCCCTGCCGGAAGCCCAGCTCGACCGCTTCATCATGCGGATCTCGGTCGGCTATCCCAGCCCCGAGGACGAGCGCGAGATCCTCAGGCGTCGGCGCCTGCGTCGCCTGGATGCCGCCGACATCACGAGGGTGGTCTCGCGCGCCGAGCTTCTCGCCATGCAGCAGGCGCTGGAAGACGTCTATGTCGACGACGTGGTGGAGCGATACATCGTGGAGGTGGTGCGCGCCACGCGCGAGGATAGCCGGCTCATGCTCGGCGCCTCGCCCAGGGGAAGCTTGGCGCTGCTCAAGCTGGCGCGGGCCTGGGCTTTGCTCAGGCGCTCGGACTTCGTCACCCCCGACGATGTGAAGAAGATGGCGGTGCCGGCGCTGGCCCACCGCCTCGTGCTCCGGCCGGAGCTCTGGATCTCGAAGATCACCCAAGGCCAGATCGTGGCCGAGATCCTGGACCTTGTGCCGACGCCGGCGGCCAAGGTCGAATGAGCCAACGCTCCACGCCGCTCGGTCTGGCGCTTGCCTTCCTCGGCGCCGCTTCGCTGCTGCTGGCGGTCCTCTTCGATCGCGTCGAGCTCCTGGTGGTGGCAGCACCGCTGCTAGTGCCGGTCATGCGCGCCGGCTTCGGTCAAGCCCCGGTCAGGTTCCGGCTCACCCTGTCGCTCTCCGATGACCGCGCCAGCGAAGGCGAGCAGGTGCGGCTGAGCATGAAGGTGGCCGCGATGACCGACGTGCCGGCGACCGAGATCCTGCATGAGCTGCCGCCGCTGTTGGAGCCGGTCGCCGGCGACCATCACGCGGTCGTTCACCTGAAATCCGGCGAGACCGCCGAGTGGAGCGTCGACCTCCTCTGCCGGGCCCGGGGCGAGGTCGCCTTGGGCGTATTCCTCATCCGTCGCTGGCACCGATCCGGGGCGGCGATCGAGGAGGTGCTGCATCGGGCGCCCCAGCGCCTCAAGATCTATCCCAGGGTCGTTCCCTTGCGGCGCGTGCCGCGTCCGCTCAAGACCCGCTCCTCCTTCGGCAACCATGTCGCACCCAAGCTCGGCCAAGGCATCGAGCCCGGAGACATCCGTGCTTTCGCCCCCGGCGACCGGCTGCGCCAGATCAATTGGCAGGCCTCGCTCCGCTTCCGCCGGCTGTATGTGACGCAGTTCCACGAAGAGCGCGCCGCCGACATCGTGCTGCTCTTGGACACCGCAGGCGATGTCGGCAGGCGGCCATCCTCGAGCCTCGATATCTCCGTGCGCACAGCCGCCGCGCTCGCCACCGCCTATCTGGCGCAACGCGACCGCGTGGGCTTGATCAAATACAGCGGCAGCATCGAGTGGATCCGTCCCGGCAGCGGCCGCCGGCAGATCGAAGTCCTCATGGAGGCGCTCATGACCAGCGCCACCAACGCCAGCTATGGCTTCGAGGATCTGGATTTCGTGCCACCGAAGGTCTTGCCCCAGGGCGCCCTCGTCATCGCCATGAGCGCCCTCGTCGACGGCCGCTTCCTCAAGGTCGTGACGGAACTCAGGGCGCGCGGCTTCGATGTGGTGCTGCTGGCGCTGGCACCGCTCTCGCTGATGGCCGGCCCGCCCGGTCCCAAGGGCGTCGACGATCTGGCGCGGAGGCTGTGGCGCGTGGAGCGGCAGGCGAGCTTGGAGTCGCTGGCGCGCCGCGGGCTTCAGGTCGTGGAGATCGAGCCGGATCAGCCGCTCGATGGCGTCATCGCTCCCCTGCTGCGCCGGCGCTTCCGCCATGGGGTCCGGGCATGATGCGCCTTGCTGCCGCACTCTCGATCCTCCCCTTGATCGCCATTCCGGTTTCGATCGAGCCGATCTCTCCCATCCTGCTGGCGGCGGCGCTATCGGCCGTGCTCCTCGGGCTTGGTGTGGCGCGGCGGTCGCTCGCCTGGCTCTCTGCCGGCGCGCTTCCAGCGACTGCCAACTATGCCCTTGCTCTCTGGTGGTCGGCGGCGCCGATGGGCCTCGGTGCGGCGATTGTCTTCGCGCTGTCCCTGTCGAGCGTCGTCAACCTCGTTGCCGGCGACGCGCGGTTCGGTGCCGCCCGCGTCGCGCCCGAAGCGCGTACGCTCCTCCTTCGCCACTGGCTCGCCCACGGGGTGGCGACGACCTTCATTGCCGCGCTCGCGCTCATTGTTGCGATGCTCGTCGCCCCCGGCCTGCCGCCGCTGCTGCGCCCGGTGCTGGCCGGCGCCGGCGCGCTGCTGGTGCTCTTGGCCGCGCTGCCGACGAGCGATGCCGCCGACGAACGAGACTGAGAGGCTCGGTCCGCGGCTTAGAGTTTTGCATAGGCTCGCTGATCAGCTTCCGAACACCATTCATCAAAGACTGCGGGGCTATCGCTTCCTGCGGCCGAGACTCTGCAGACGACGACGCGGTCGCCTTCAATGGCATACGCGATCCGGTCCCCCGGCTGAATGTTGAGCGCGGTTCGGATCGAACTTGGAATTGTTATCCGCGATCGGCGCGAGAGTTTGCTGGTGATCATGGAAGCGATTGTAAACGTCGGAATTTGATCGCGCGAGACACGGGTTGCCGTGGTCACAGCCCCTCGAAGTCCTTCGGAGCTGAACTGAGCGTATTGACCAAATCTCTTCGTACGGATAATGTCCGTACAATGCGAAGATGAGTACGGAGACTGCCATGCCGGCAACTGCGGCGGCGCGCGAGGACAGGATCGAGCTGCGAACGACCAAGGAGGAAAAGCGGCTCCTGGCCGCTGCCGCCGCCTATGAGCGGCTGGACGTGACCAGCTTCATCATGCGGAGCGTGCTGCCGGCGGCGCGCGAGGTCGTGGACCGCGCCGAACGCATCGTGCTGTCCGCGCGCGATACCGCCCGGGTGCTGGAGCTTCTGGAGAATCCCCCGAAGCCGACACCTGCCTTGATGGAAGCGGCGCGACGCCGCGCCAGGCGAAAATAGCCCTCATTGCTGGACTGGCTGGAAGACCCCATCGGGCGGCATCATGACCGCAAGCGTTTCGATTGCGGCTCCCCCGAGCTGAACGACCATCTCGATCGATACGCCAGACAGAACCACGAATCCGGCGGCGCCAAGACCTTTGTCGCGGTGTCTCCGGGCGAACCCGGACGTGTCCTCGGCTTCTATTCGATCAGCCCCGGCGCCATCGAATTCGCTAGGGTACCGGCGAAATTGATCAAGAAGATCGGCCGCTATGATGTCCCGGTGTTTCGGCTGGGGCGTCTCGCCATCGATCTGTCCGTGCAGGGCCGAGGGCTCGGTGGCGAGATGATATTGGCTGCCGGCGAGCGGGCATTGATCGTTTCGGCGGAAGTCGGCGGTGTCGCGCTCGCCATCGATGCCAAGGACGCGAAGGCGGCTCGCTGGTACGAGCGCATGGGTGCCGTGCCGTTGCTCGACGATCCGCAGAAGCTGATTCTTCCCCTCAGCGTCATCGCCGATGCGATGGCAGCGGCGGGAAGGCGGCGACGGTGAGTGTGCCTCGTTCCTAGATCGAATTAGGCCACAGGCTTCAGGATGTGGCCCAGGCATCGCCTAACCTTGGTCTGATCGGCGCGCGCCAATTTTCCCATGCGTTCTGCATCTCTGGCTTCGATGGTCGCAAGTTTTGCACAGCGCACCATGGACGGTGCCGGCAATCCGGAGGCCGCGAGATCCGATATGACGACGTCATCCGGCCAGGCGCGGTTTTCAGCGCTCGTAATCATGAGAACCCAGAGAAGGCCATGACGAGACTCAAGACCTCCCGCAGCAATCACGAGCCCAGGACGCCGCTGGCGGACGGGACGATCAGTATACGGAAATGGGACCTTGATGACGTCCCAAGGCTCAAAGCTTTCCATACGCGCGCCGGTCGTTTTCCGACGCCCATTCGTTGAATGTCGCGAACGGGTCGTCGGCCTGGGACGGCGCGGCCTTGGTCAGAATGACGCGGTTGCCGTCAATGGCGTACGCGATTTCATCGCCGGGCTTGACGCGAAGTGCGGCACGAACGGGCTGTGGAATCGTCGTCTGCGCCTTGCTCGTGATCTTGCTGGTAATCATGATGTTTATGTAAGGAATATCCTTACGATCGTCAAGGAGCGCCCATCACGTTTCCATCGCATCGCTATGCGCAGACGAAGCAGCGCTAAGCCCGCTTCTCCGCCGCAGCTCGCAACGGCGCCACCTCGAGGCGGGCCAGCATCTCCTTCGGCACGATCTGCCAGAACTTGCCAAGCTCGAGGTCCCAGTCGACCAGCAGGCGCTCAGCGAAGCGGGAGCCGGTCGCTTCCGCATGCTCCTCGATGAGAGTGCGCAGCACCCGCTCCCAGTGCTCCACCTCGATGCGGTGGTAGGTGATGCTGTCGGGGTTGACCCGGTGGGTGAAGGTGGCATCCGCGTCGTAGACGAAGGCCATGCCGCCGGTCATGCCGGCGCCGAAATTATCGCCGACCGGACCCAGGATGGCCACCGTCCCGCCGGTCATGTATTCGCAGGCGTTCGAGCCGGCACCCTCGACCACCGCCGCCGCACCGGAGTTGCGCACGGCGAAGCGCTGCCCGGCTTGGCCGGCGGCGAACAGCTTGCCAGCAGTGGCACCGTAGAGGACCGTGTTGCCGATGATGGTGTTCTTGTTGCTCACCAGCGGGCTCGCGGTCATCTGGCGCACCACGATGATGCCCCCCGACAGCCCCTTGCCGACGTAGTCGTTGGCATCGCCGAAGACCTCCAGCTTGAGGCCCTGCACGGCAAAGGCGCCCAAGGACTGTCCGGCCGAGCCGCGGAGCCTCACCGTCACGTGCCCCGGCTGCAGCCCGTCCATGCCGAAGCGCCTGGTGATCCGGCTCGACAGCTTGGTGCCGATGGCCCGGTGGGTGTTGCGGATGTTGTAGGCGAGCTGCATCTTCTCGCCGTCCTCCAGCGAGCGGCGCGCGTCCTCGATCATCTGCTGGTCCAAGGTCTCCGGCACCTCGATGCGGCCCTTGACCGTGCAGTGGCGCGGCTGGCCGCCGGTGTCGGCCTGGGCCAGGATCGAATTCAGGTCGAGGTCGTCGAGCTCGTGGCCGCCGCGATAGACCTGGGTCAAGAGCTCGGTGCGGCCGATCACGTCGGTCAAGGATTTGGCGCCCAGGGAGGCCAGGATCTCGCGCACCTCCTCGGCGACGAAGCTGAAGAGGTTCACCACCTTCTCCGGCGTGCCCTCGAACTTGGCGCGAAGCTTTTCGTCCTGGGTGCAGATGCCGACCGGGCAGGTGTTGGAATGGCACTGGCGCACCAGGATGCAGCCCATGGCGACCAAGCTGGTGGTGCCGATGCCGAACTCCTCGGCCCCCAGGATCGCCGCCATCACCACGTCGCGCCCGGTCTTGATGCCGCCATCGGTCCTGAGGCGCACGTTCTGGCGGAGCCGGTTCAAGGTCAGCACCTGATGCACCTCGGAGACGCCCATCTCCCAGGGGATGCCCGCATATTTGATCGATGAGTTGGGGCTGGCGCCGGTGCCGCCGACATGGCCGGAGATGAGGATGGTGTCGGCTTTGGCCTTGGCCACGCCGGCGGCGACCGTGCCGATGCCCGAGCGCGCCACCAGCTTCACGCAGACCCGCGCATCGGGGTTGATCTGCTTCAGATCGTAGATGAGCTGCGCCAAATCCTCGATCGAGTAGATGTCGTGATGCGGCGGCGGCGAGATCAGGCTGACGCCGGGCATCGAATGGCGAAGCCGCGCGATCATCGCCGAGACCTTGATGCCGGGGAGCTGGCCGCCCTCGCCGGGCTTCGCCCCTTGCGCGATCTTGATCTCGATCTCGCGGCAATTGTTGAGATACTCGGCGGTGACGCCGAAGCGTCCCGAGGCGATCTGCTTGATCGCGGACGACGCGTTGTCGCCATTGGATCTGGGCGTGTAGCGCGCAGGATCCTCCCCGCCCTCGCCGGAATCGGATTTGGCGCCGATGCGGTTCATGGCGATCGACAACGCCTCATGCGCTTCGGGCGAGAGGGCGCCCAAGGAGATGCCGGGGGTGACCAGGCGTTTCCTGATCTCGGTGATCGACTCCACCTCGTCGATGGAAATGGGCTTGCTGGTCTTGCGGAAATCCAAGAGGTCGCGGAGATTGATCGCCGGCAGCTTGCGCACACCTTCGGCGTATTTCTTGTAGGTGTGATAACTGTCGGTGGCGACCGCGGTCTGCAGGGTGTGAATGAGGCTGCCTTCGAAGGCATGCGCCTCGCCGCCGCGGCGATAGCGGTAGAAGCCGCCCACGGGCAGCGCGATCACGTCCTCATCGAAGGCGCGCGCATGCTGGGCTTCCACCTTGCGCTGCACGCCCACCAACCCGATGCCGGAGATGCGGCTGGTCATTCCGGGGAAGAAGTCGGCGACCAGCGAGCGGCTCAAGCCGATCGCCTCGAAATTATAGCCGCCGCGGTAGCTGGAGAGCACCGAGATGCCCATCTTCGACATGATCTTCAAGAGCCCGTCGGCCACCGCCTTCTTGTAGCGGCGCACGCAGTCTTCCTGGCTCAAGCTCTGAAACAGGCCGCGGGCATGGCGCTCGGCGATCGCCTCCTGCGCCAGATAGGCGTTGACCGTGGTGGCGCCGACGCCGATCAGGACGGCGAAGTAGTGCACGTCCAGGCATTCGCCGGCGTGCACGTTGAGCGAGGTGAAGGTGCGGAGCTGCTGGCGCACGAGATGGCTGTGCACGCCGCCGGTGGCAAGGATCATCGGCATGGCGGCGCGCTCCGGCCCCATCAGCTCGTCCGACAGGATGAGGTGGGTGCAGCCGGCGCGCACGCCGTCCTCGGCTTCCTTCTGGATGCGCTGGATCGCCTCGCGTAGCGCCGGCTCGCCGCCCTTGGGATCGAAGGTGCAGTCGACTGAGATCGCGGTCTCGCCCATATAGGTGCGCATCGCCTGGAATTCGGCGTTCGACAACACCGGCGAATCCAGCTGCAGCAGCCGGCACTGGCTCTCATCCTCGTCCAGGATGTTGCCGAGATTGCCGAGCCTGGTGCGCACGGTCATGACCCGGGCTTCGCGCAGGCTGTCGATCGGCGGGTTGGTCACCTGGCTGAAATTCTGCCGGAAGTAGTGATGCAAGCCCCGATACTTGTCGGAGAGCACGGCCAAGGGCGTGTCGTCGCCCATGGAGCCGACGGCCTCCTTCGCATCCTCCACCATCGGATGCAGGATGAGCTCGAGATCCTCCAGGCTCCAGCCATAGGCGAGCTCGCGGCGGCGGAGCTCGTCGCGCTCGAACATGCGCGGCTCGGCGTGAAGGCCTTTGACCACGTGGTCGATGCGGGTGATGTTCTTCACCCACTCGCCGAAGGGCCTGGACGCGGCCAGCACGTCCTTGATCTCGGCATCCTTGTAGAGCCGGCCCGCCTTGAGATCGACGCCGATCATCTGCCCGGGATCGAGCCGGCCCTTCTCGACGAGGTTGGTCTCTTCCAGTTTGACCATGCCGGTCTCGGAGCCGGCGATGATGAGGCCGTCGGCGGTCACCGTGTAACGCAGAGGCCGGAGCCCGTTGCGGTCCATGCCGGCGATCACCCAGTTGCTGCCATAGGCGGCGATCGCCGCCGGCCCGTCCCAGGGCTCCATCACCGCGTTCGAGTAGGAGTACATGTCCTTGTGCTGGCGGGGCATGAGCGCCGCCTCGTTCCACGCCTCCGGGATCATCAAGGTCTTGACCATGGGCAGCGAGCGGCCGCCGGCGATCAAAAGCTCGAAGACATTGTCGAGCGCCATGGAATCCGAGCCCCCGGCCTGGATCACCGGCTTCAGATCCTCGAGATAGGGCCCGAAGACCTCGTGGGCGAGCCTGGCCTCGTGGCTCTTCATCCAGTTGATGTTGCCCTTGAGGGTGTTGATCTCGCCATTGTGGGCGAGCACGCGGAAGGGCTGCGCCAGCCGCCAGGTGGGGAAGGTGTTGGTCGAATAGCGCTGGTGGTATATCGCGAAGTTGGAGACGAAGCGCGGATCCAAGAGATCGGGATAGAAGGCCGAGAGCTGCTCGGCCAGGAACATGCCCTTGTAGATGACCGAGCGGCAGGACATGGAGCAGATGTAGAGATCGGCGATATGGGCGGCCAGCGCCGCCTTCTCGATGCGCCGGCGGATGAGGAAGAGATCGGTCTCGAAGCGCTCTTCCGGCACGCCGCGCTCGTTGGCGATGACGATCTGCTCGATCTCCGGCCGGGTCGCGTTCGCCTTCTCGCCGATCACGCTCATGTCGACCGGCACCTGGCGCCAGCCATAGATGGTGTAGCCGAATTTCAGGATCTCGGTCTCGACGATGGAGCGGCAGCGCTCCTGGGCATCGAGATCGGTGCGCGGCAGGAACACCTGGCCAACCGCCAACAGACCGTCATGGGGCTGGTAGCCGAGATGCGCGATGTGGTCCTTGAAGAACTCCTGGGGGATCTGCACGTGGATGCCGGCCCCGTCGCCGGTCTTGCCGTCGGCGTCCACCGCACCCCGGTGCCACACCGCCTTCAAGGCGTTGATCGCCGCTTCCACCACGCTGCGCCGCGGCTTGCCGTCGATGGCAGCGACGAATCCGACGCCGCAGGCATCGTGCTCGTCCTCGGGGCGGTAGAGCCCCTGGGCTTCCAGGTGGCGGGCATTCGCCTGCCAGGCGCGGACGAACGCCGCGCCGGATTCCACCTCTGACTCGCTTTCGTGTTCCATGGCGCTCTTCACTTCAGCCGGTCATTGCGAGGGCTGGAACCTCGGCCGACTCGACCTTGGCTTGGGTCAGGTAGCGATGCATCGACTCGGCGGCGTCGCGGCCGTCGCGCACGGCCCAGACCACCAGGCTGGCGCCGCGCACGATGTCGCCGGCGGCAAAGACGCCGGGCAGCGAGGTCATCATCGTCTTGAAGTCGATCTTGAGCGTGCCCCAGCGGGTGACCGCGAGATCCGGCTCGCCGAAGGCGCCCGGCAGATCCTCGGGATCGAAGCCCAAGGCCATGATCGCCAGATCGGCATCCTCGGTGAAATGCGCGCCCTCGATCGCCTGCGGCGTCTGCCGCCCGGCGGCGTCGGGCATGCCCAAATGGATGCGCTGGGTGCGGATTTTCTCGACCTCGCCGGCGCCGAGGAAGGCTTCCGGCTGGGCCAGCCAGACGAACTCCACGCCCTCCTCTTCGGCGTGGAAGACTTCGCGTTGCGAGCCCGGCATGTTGGCGCGGTCGCGGCGATAGAGGCATTTGACCGATTTGGCACCCTGGCGCACCGCGGTGCGCACGCAGTCCATGGCGGTATCGCCGCCGCCGATGACGACCACACGCTTGCCCGCGGCATTGAGGCTGCCGTCATCGAAGGCGGGCACAGGATCGCCCAGGCCCTTGCGATTGGAGGCGATCAGATAGTCGAGCGCCGGCACGATGTTGGAAAGGCCGACGCCGGGGGCCTGGAAGTCGCGGGCCTTGTAGACGCCGGTTGCGATCAGGACCGCATCGTGGCGCTGGCGGAGCTCGGCCAGGCTCGGATCGCGGCCGATCTCGGTGTTGGCGTGATAGCGCACGCCGCCTTCGGCCAAGAGCCTGGTGCGCCGCTCGACCACCGGCTTCTCCAGCTTGAAGTTGGGGATGCCGTAGATCATCAGCCCGCCGATGCGGTCATAGCGGTCGTAGATGTGTACCTGATAGCCGCGGCGGCGAAGCTGATCGGCGGCGGCGAGACCCGCGGGGCCGCCGCCGATGATGCCGATGGAGCGATCGAGCTCCCGGGGCGGGCGCGGCGGCTTGACCCAGCCCCGCTCGAAGGCGGTGTCGGTGATGTATTTCTCCACCGAGCCGATGGTCACCGACTCGAAACCCTTCTCGATGACGCAATTGCCCTCGCACAGCCGATCCTGAGGGCAGATGCGGCCGCAGATCTCCGGCATGTTGTTGGTGGCGCTCGCCACCTCGTAGGCCTCCTCCAGCCGACCCTGGGCGGTCAGCATCAGCCAGTCCGGGATGTTGTTCTGGAGCGGGCAATGCACTTGGCAAAAGGGGATGCCGCATTGGGAGCAGCGGCCGGCCTGGGCTTCCGCCCGCTCCGCGTCGAATTCGCCGAAGATCTCCTTGAAATCCGTGAGCCGGCGCTCGACCGTGCGCTTGTCCGGCATCGCCTTCTCGAGGCTGACGAAGCGCAGCATCCGTTGCGAGGTCGACAAAATCCCATCCCTCCCGGGCAACCCGGCCGTTCATTCAGCCGGGCGCTCCTCCCAGCAATAAGCGACAAAAATCGCCTACGCCAGCGAAAAATTCAGTCTGAGACAGGAATGGTGACCTTTTTGCGGATCGCTGGACCAAACGAATGCAAATCGGTATGCGTCGTCGATCGTTTCACGAAAAATTAGTACCAGAATGGTACTAAATATGAAAACGCAATGGCACCAATAAGATAAGAACTCACCGCGGAGGTCGCCGAGAAGAACGCAGAGGTTGCCAAGATGACAACTTTTCCGCCGCCCTCTCGAGCTGGACGAAGGGGCGCGGCAACGAAATCTTCCCTCCGCACTCTCTGCGTCGATCTCAGCGCCCTCTGCGTGAACGCCTCTTCTCGGTGCCCTCCGTCTCCGTGGTGAAAATCCTCGATCGCCTCACACGAAGCTGGACGAACGCAACAGCTTGCCCGGCTGGGCCGGTGCGTTGTCGGCGGCCCAGCGTCCCGCCCCCTCGAGGGTCTTGTCGTAGGTGTTCATAGCGGCGGCGAGCGCCCTTTCCTGCCAATTGCGGCGGGTCGGGCAGCAGCCCTCGCGCATCTCCTCCACGATCGCCTTTGCCTCCTTGGTGTCGTAGCGGCGATGGGTGAAGAGGTATTGCGCCTTCAAGGATTGCTGCAAGCGATGCCGGAGCGGGTCGTTGTGGGGCTCGGAATCGGCGCAGAACTCGATGACGCCGCCGGCGAGGTCGGCCTTGGGGGCGAGGATGTGCTGCAGGCCCCACATGACGAGGCCATTGCGCGAAGGGCGGCGCTCGCTGCGGGCGATGCCCGCCCCCCATTGCGCATCGACGGTCTTGCGGTCGATCGCCGTCTCGCCCCACCAGGCGCCGACGCGCTTGAACAAGGGATCGCCCGTCTGGTTGAAGCAGAGATAGACGAACTTGCCGTCGCCGATGCGGACCAGCGAGTGCCAGTCGATATAGGCGATGTGCCTCGCCGCCGCGCATTTGGTGCGCAAGATGTAGTCGAGGGTGAGCGAGGACCATTCGCGCTTCTGCCCGCCGAACTGGGTCCCTCCCGGATGGTCGTACTGGCCGCGGGAGAGCGCATCCGACATGGCCCAGTCGCCGTGCTTCTTATAGAGCGGCGCCACGGCTTCCATGTGCTCGTCCACAGCCGCAGCGTCATAGCCCGGGCGTTTCGGCAGCACCTTCTGCACCTCGTCGTAGATCGGGTTCTTCGGCCAGGGCTGGTCGAAGTCGAGCCAGTTGCGATTCAAGTCGACATTGCCCTCGTTCACCCGGAGCCAATGGGAGAAGCCGAAGGGATTGACCGCGTGCACCTTCAGGACCGCGACCCCGGCGGGAAGATCCTTGGCGCGGCCTTCCTCGATCCACAAGAGCTGCGCGGCCGAGCCGCAAAAGCCTTCGGCACCATGGGTCCCCGACAGCACCAACAAAATGGTGGAGGCGTCCTTCGGCCCGAACCAGGCCGTGTCCATGGAGAGCGCGCCGCCATCGGGCCCACGCTCGCTCGGGTGGCGGAAATGGTCGAGCGCGCCGCCGGTGGAATCGGCCGCCTTCAGGAACTTCTTGCGGGCGTCTTGGTAGTCCTTGGCGAAAAAGCGCGTCGGATTCATTGTCGGAGCGTCTCCTGGCGCATGTCTGCTCTGCGTCGCCCGTCATTCTAGAACCGGCCTTCGTCGTTGTGCGGCTGGAATTTGGCCATATGGTTAGACGGACGCGCTCGAACCAATGGAGGGGCTCTCCCATGTGGCCGGATCGTCGTCTCATCGAACTCTTCGGCATCGAGCATCCGATCATCCAGGCGCCGATGGCCGGCTCCGGCAAAGCCGATCTGGTGGTGGCCGTCTCCGAGGCCGGCGGTCTCGGCTCGCTCGGCTGCGCGGTGATGACCGCCGAGGAGGTCCGCACCCAGCTCGGCATCATTCGCCAGCGCACGGCGAAGCCGATCAACGTCAACTTCTTCACCCACAAGGCCCCGGCCGGCGCAGATGGCCGTGAGCGCGGCTGGCGCCAGCGCCTGGCACCGTATTACGCCGAACTCGGCTTGGATCCGGCTTCGGCGCCGAGCGGGGCCGGTCGCGCGCCCTTCGACAACGCGTATTGCGAGCTCATGACGGAGCTCAAGCCCAAGGTCGTGAGCTTCCACTTCGGCCTGCCGGAGACGGCGCTCTTGAAGCGCGTCAAGGATGCGGGATCAATCGTCGTCGCCTCCGCCACCACGGTCGAGGAAGCGCACTGGCTCGAAGACAACGGCGTCGATGCGGTGGTCGCGCAAGGGTTCGAAGCCGGCGGCCATCGCGGCATGTTCCTGACCGAGGACTTGACCTCCCAGGCCGGCACCATGGCGCTGGTGCCGCAGATCGTCGATGCGGTCCGCTTGCCGGTCATCGCCGCCGGCGGCATCGGCGACGCCCGCGGCATCGCCGCCGCCTTCATGCTGGGTGCCGCCGGCGTGCAGCTGGGCACGGCCTACCTGTTCTGCCCCGAGTCCACCATCTCGCCCTTGCACCGCGCGGCGCTCAAAGCCGGACGCGAGGACCGGACCGCGCTCACCAACGTCTTCACCGGGAGACCGGCGCGGGGCCTCATGAACCGCGTCATGCGCGAGGTCGGACCGATCAGCCCCGAGGCGCCGCCGTTTCCTCTGGCGACGGGCGCGCTGCAGCCGCTCCGCGGCAAGGCCGAGGCCAAGGGCAGCGATGATTTCAGCCCGCTCTGGTCCGGCCAGGCGGCGCGCCTCGGCCGCGAGCTGGGGGCCGCCGAGCTCACCCGCACGCTGGCGACGGAGGCGCAGGCGATCTTGCGGAAGATGGGCGCGGCGACGGCCTGAGCCCTACTTGACGGCGCAACCTGCGAGTCTATTCGGACCAAGGGCTAATGAGCTCGATGCCGCAGCCGGCGAAATCGTCGAGGTTGCGAGTGGCCAAGGCCGCGCCGCGGGAGCGAGCGATGGCGGCAATCTCTGCGTCGAACTCGCTGATGGGCCGCCCCTCCGCCTGTCTGTTGGCTGCGATCTCGGCGAACGCTCTTGCTGCCGCGCTATCGAAGGGCAGCACCCGACCGGCGAAGCCCTCGGCGAAGATTGCCTGGACCATGGCCTCGAGCGCGCTCCGCCGCCTTCCCTTCGCCAGCAAGGCCAGGCCATAGAACATCTCCGCCTCGCAGACGGAGGTCGTGAATAGGCTCTGGGAAGGCTGTTCCCGCATCCAACGCTTGACCGAATCGGCCGGCTTCGCGCGTAAGGTCTCCGAAAGCACATTGGTGTCGAGGACGATCATTCCTCGAAGCGGGGCGGATCGCGCATGGGGCCGCGCGCCGGTATTTCCAAGTCCACGCTGCCGACGGCCCGGACGCGGCGCCGGATCGCGTCGTAGAGATTCCCCGGCGCCGCCGATTCCTGGGCCAGCGCCGCGCGCAGGATGTCCCTTGCCTCATCTTCCATCGAGCGGTTCCGCTCAGCGGCGCGGATGCGCAATTTGCGTTTCAGCGCGTCGTCAAGATTGCGGATGATGATGCTCGCCATGTCGGCCTCGTGCAATCATTGATATCAATGTAATCAATGATTGCTAATGCCGCAAGATGGCCGCACGACGCGGTGGCTGGATCTCGGCCTGGGGCGAATGCCGTGAATCGCCATGTGGCATTTGCGGTGCACCAACAGCAAGCGCCGGATGCAGGATTGGAATGCGCCCGGCGTGTCGCGGTTGCATTCCCGACAATCGGGAGGAACGTCATCCGAGCGGCAGAGATGCGCGTAGTCCAGGTGGTGAATGTGTGCAGGGGTTCTGATGGCGCGACGGCATTGCGGACATCGGCCGCCCTGGATCTTCAGCAGATGCCTATAGACGAAGCCATTTTTGCAGATACGGCGCCCAAAATTCTTCCATCGCTCACCGTACTCTTGGAAGTCATGCTCCAGCTCGCGGAGAGACGTGGGAAAGTCTGCCATCCGACGGTCCTCAAGGTTGTGTTGCCTATTTGTTCTAGCATTGGCGCTGCCTGGGTTCCACGTCAAAAAAACCTCGGCACAGATTGCGAGTGTGGCCTATGCTATGGCCTATGCCAACTACTCAAGAGGCCTGCGAATGGCGGCCGAGCGGCACGTCAAGCTGTTCAAGAACGGGCGCAACCAGGCGGTCCGCATTCCTCGCGAGTTCGAGCTCCCGGGCGAGGATGCGGTCATCCGAAAAGAGGGTCAGCGGCTCATCATCGAGCCGGCGCCGCCAAAATCGCTTTTGGCGGTTCTGGCGACGCTTCAGCCCCTCGAGGAGGAATTTCCGCCGATCAAAGACTTGCCGGCGCGACCGGTGAACTTTTGAGCCTGCGGTTTCTGCTCGATACCAACATCGTATCGGATCTGGTGCGCCACCCCCATGGCCGCATTGCGGCTCGCATCGCCTATATCGGCGAGCCGCATGTCTGTACGAGCATCATCGTCGCCGCCGAACTGCGCTACGGCGCGGCAAGGAAGGCTTCGCCGCGGCTTTCGGCGCAGCTCGAAGCGGTGCTCGGCGCCCTTGAGGTGCTGCCACTCGATGCCCCGGTCGACAGCGTCCATGGCGAGCTCAGGGCTCGCCTCGAACGCAGTGGTCTGCCGATCGGGGCGAGTGATCTGCTCATTGCCGCGCAAGCGCTGGCGCTCGGCCACACCGTCGTCACCGACAACGAGCGCAAATTCTCCCGGATCGCCGATCTTTCGGTGGAAAACTGGCTACGTTAGCCGGCAGCGGAGATAGCTTGCATGCTTGCTAAATTGGCAGCGTGAACCGCTGATCCTCGGCCGCCTTCGGCCTCACATCCCGGAAACGAGAATGGCGCGCCCGGAGGGACTCGAACCCCCAGCCTTCTGATCCGTAGTCAGATGCTCTATCCAATTGAGCTACGGGCGCGCTGGCGGCTGGCTGCATGCGAAAAATGCCGGCCGGCTCACTGGGAGGCGGACACTATAGAAACCGCCCTCGCCTTGGCAAGCGTCGCTCGTTTGTTTTCTTTGATCATGGGCCGGGTCCGCCCAAGAAATCGTTGTGGATGCTTGGCGGATTTCGCAAATCCGGCTTGTGAGGACTCGCCCGTTTGTTTAGTATCACCGCAAAATTAAGTGCTTAGCGTGATTTGGTGGAACTAATGGCAATAGCGGGTTCCACCGGCAAATCGGGGGGTGGCGTAGCAGTGCCTGGGCAAACTCTCGCTAACGGATTGCGCATGCGCTCTCTTCGCCTTGCCGCTTGTCTTTGCGGCGCTGCTCTCCTCCTCTCCGCATGTTCCTTTGCTTCCGATGCCTTGTGGCCCTCGCTCTCGGGCGACCCGGTGCGCCAGCCGGTCCGCGTCGACATTCCGCCCTCCCAGGCCGAGCTCGCCGCCCGGGCCAAGCCGGTCACCGCCGCCCCCGCTGCCGCACCCCAGATGGCCCAGGCCGGCGGCGCCCTTGCCCAGGCCAGCGCCGGCCAGCCGACCGGGACCTTCGTCGGCACCAAGGTGCAGCAGCTCCGCGGCGACCTCGGCAAGCTGCAGGCCTCGATCGCCCAGCACCAGGCTGATCTGCAGGCGATTCGTGGGACCACCGCCCAGAACGCCCAGACCTATTTCGGCACCGTGGCGGCGGTCAGCGCCCGCCTCCAGGTCGGCACCACCCCCGGCAACCCGATCCTGCAACAGCAATGGAACCAGGCGCAGAGCCAGCTGGATCAGCTCAACACCGACATCGCCAACATGAACAGCCTGGCGACCCGGGTTGCCGCCGACTCCTCGCTGGCCGCCTTCATGCTGGAAACGACCCGGGCGACCTATGGCCTGGCCGGCGGCGTCGATGAGGATCGCCGTCAGCTCTCCGGGCTCGAGGACGAGGTCAACCGCACCGTGGTCGCCCTCGACCGGCTCCTGAACGAGCTCAATGCCGATATCCAGCGCCAGACCTCCTATCTCAACAACGAGCGCAACAACCTGGCGGCCCTCTCGGTCGGCATCAAGAATGGCGAGCTGCTCGGCTCCTCGCTGGCCAATCGCGCCTTCCCGTCGCCCTCCGGCCTTTCTGCGGCGCCCGCCCCCAGCGCTCCGGCGCTGGCCTCTGCCAACCCGGCCGCGGATGCTCGCCGGCCGCTCATGGTCATTCGCTTCGACCGGCCCAAGGTCGATTACCAGCAGGCGCTCTACACGGCGGTCAGCCGCGCGCTCGAGCGCCGGCCGGACGCGGCCTTCGATCTCGTGGCGGTGAGCCCGACCCGCGGCAATCCGGCACAGGTGACGCTCAACTCCGCCAATGCCAGACGCAACGCCGAGGAGGTGCTGCGCTCGCTGACGGAAATGGGCCTGCCGGCGAGCCGCATCGTGCTCTCGGCCACCGCCAGCGGCCAGGCGCAAAACACCGAGGTGCACATCTACGTGCGCTGAGGCGGTTGGTTCGTTGGCGGATATCCCCAACCACCCGTTTATGCCCTCGGACACGCCGCCATTCACGGTGCCTAGTGTCGTGAATCTGAAATTCGTGGCCACGAATTTCAGATTCAGGTCGACACGAGCTTATTGAAATTGCCGTGCGCCGACTGTTCCGAAGTTCGCCGGCAATGCCGGCAAACTTCGGAACCGGCACACTAGGTAGGAGTCGACAGGGCATCGATGAGCGGGCACACCGGCTGCTGCCGCGCGCAAGCGAAATTGCCGTTGCGTGCGCTCTCTCCGAGAGCATGACGGAGATGCTCATATCGGATCTTCAAGAGCACGACCTGCTCGGGCTGGATGAGACGTCCGGTAGGATCAGCTACGCCGACCCCTTCACCGCAAGCAAGACTGAACATCGCGTCGCACTTCAGGGTCATCAACTGCGCGCGCTCTGCGCGATCGATGCCTTGGGTGTGGGCGCCATGTACGACACCGACGTCACCATCGAGTCGTAATGCCGCAGCTGCGGGATGGCGATTACGATCGCGACCATGCAAAAGGGAACGGGTCTGGCGGCGACGCGGCCTGTCGCCCCCGCGGTCTGGTACGAGCTTGCCCTAGTGACGTGTCTTGCTTATCCGTCCGACCAGCGGCGATGCACCCAGAGCCATTGCTCCGGGCGCTCGCGGATCCACGCTTCCAGACGCTGATTGATCCGGATCGTGCCGGCACGGATATCGGCGTGGCGATCCCTGCTCAACGGCAGGTCCAAAGGCTCCTCGACCGTCACCCGGAAGCGGGCGCCGCCGAGACGCTCGATCCTGACCGGCACCAGCGGGCATTCGAATTTTCGTGCAAGATCGACCGCGGCGGTGGCGGTCATCGCGTCCCGGCCGAAGAACGGCACGGCGATGCCGTCATTCATCTTCTGATCGACGAACATGGCGAGATGCTGGCGGCTTTTCAGCGTCTTCAGCGCCATCCTGGCACCCTGCCCGCCCTTGGGGATGAGCGGGCCGGTCATGTCGCGCCGGCCATGGAAGATGAGGCTGTCGACCCAGGGATTGTTCGCGGCCCGGTAGGCGGCCGCGAACACCAATCCGCGCTGCACCAGCGCCGGCCGGATCACCTCCCAATTGGCGAGATGGCCGGAGAACAGCACGGCGGGCCTGCCATCGTCGCGGAGCCGGTCCAAGATCTCGGCGCCGACGACCTCGACCGCGCCGTCGGGCTCATAGACGCGGAGGCGGGCGACATGGGGATATTCGGCGCCGACCCGGCCGAGATTCTCCCACATGGCGGCGACGATCGCCTCGATCTCCGCCGGCGTCTTCTCGGGGAAGGTGGCCGCGAGGTTGCGCCTGGCGATCCCAGAGGGCCGCAACCAGGGCCCGAGCCGCCGCCCGAGCCAGCCGCCGATCGCCGATGCGAAGCCGAGCGGCAGCAGGCGAAAGAGGCCGAAGGCGCCATAGATCGCCACGGCTTCGATCCCATGGCGGACGCGCCGGAAGAGCAGGCGTCCGTCAGCCACGCCGCACCCTCTCATTGATGAGTGCCGCCATCGCTTCCGGCTTCGACCAGAGGAGATCGACGCGCACCACCTCGATCATGGGTCTGGCCGCCGCCGGCAAGCGCACCCAGTCCTTGGCCGTCGTCACCGGCACGGCGCCGGTGCGGTTGGCATTCTCGACGAGCGCCATGATCTCGTCTTCGCGGTAGGCGTGATGATCGGCGAAGGCATGGGTGGCGATGAGGCTGGCGCCGAGCTCGGCCAGCGTGTCGAAAAACTTCTGCGGCCGGCCGATGCCGGCGAAGGCCACCACGCGTCTGCCGCGCCAGCGTTGGGCGGCGGCGTCCGGCACCAGATCCGCCTCGATCACCGGGATGCCGCCGACGCGCACGCGAACGCCGGTCCGATCCGCTCCGATGAGCACGACCGCATGGGCGCGGGCGAGTCCGCGATCGATGCTCTCGCGGAGCGGTCCCGCCGGCACCACATGGCCGTTGCCGAAGCCGAAGCCGCCATCGACCACCGCCAGCGCCAAATCGTAGACCAGGCCCGGATTCTGCAAACCGTCGTCGAGCAGCACGGCCTTGGCACCGGCCGCGATGGCGGCCTCCACGCCCTGGCGCTTGCTCTTGGCGACCCAAGTCGGCGCCGCTTCGGCCAGGAGCAGCGGCTCATCGCCCACATCGCGGGCGCGATGCAGGGTGGGATCGACGCGCACCGGTCCGGCGAGATGGCCGCCATAGCCGCGCGAGACCACCTCAGCTCCCTCCTTGGCTAGGCTGCGCGCCAGCGCCAAGGTCACCGGCGTCTTGCCGGCGCCGCCCAGCACGAGATTGCCGACGCAGAGAAGCGGCACCGGCGCCCGCCAAGCCGTGGTCATCCGCCGTCGAAGGCGGGAGCCCAGATCGTAGAGCGATCCCAAAGGGGCCAGCGCCAGGGCCGGCCAACCGCCGGTCGCCCAGAATTCAGGCGCGCGCACGGATCTCGCCGCTCGCCGCTGGCGGCAAGAGGGGGCTCGCCGCAGGCGGCAACAGGGGCTGCAGCCGCTCGAGCACGGAATCGAGCACGCCCTGATGCGCCCCGATCACGCTGGCGGCCGCGCGCGCCAGCGCTTGGCGCCGCGCCGGATCGTCGATGAGGGAGGCGATTGCGGCGGCGAGGCTGGTTTCGTCGCTGACCGCCAACGCCGCATCGGCGGATAGGAGTGCCTCGACCGCGGCACCATTGTTGCGGCGATCCGGCCCGACCAGGATGGCGGTGTCGAAATGCGCCGCCTCCAGCGGGTTGTGGCCGCCGATCGGCGCCAGGGAGCCGCCGATGAAGGCGATGCCGGAGAGCGCGTAGAAAAGCCCCATCTCGCCCAGCGTATCCATGAGGTAGATGTCGGTGCCGTTGCCGGGCAGCTCGCCCTGGGAGCGGCGTGCGAGGGTGAGGCCGGAGGCGCGGATGAGCGCTGCGATCGCCTCGCCGCGCTTGGGGTGGCGGGGTGCCACCATGGTGAGGAGACCCGGGCGCGCCAGGCGTCGATGCACGGCGAGGGCGGCGCTCTCCTCGCCCTCGTGCGTGTTGGCGGCGAGCCAGCGCGGACGCTCGCCCAAGGCTGCGGCCAATCCTTGCTGCTGCCCAGGATCGACGGCGAGCGCCCCGGCGGCGAATTTGAGATTGCCAAGCACCTCGAGCGTGCCGGCGCCGAGCCCGGCCAGGCGCTCGCCATCGGCCTTGCTCTGCGCCAGCACCAGCCTGAAGGAGGCCAGCATCGGCCGGATCAATCCCGGAAAGCGCCGCCAGCCGGCAAGCGAGCGCTCGGAGAGGCGTGCATTCACCAGCACCATGGGAATGCCCCGGGACGCGGTCTCCAGCACCAGGTTCGGCCACAGCTCGCTCTCGATCCAGAGCGCCAGATCGGGGCGCCAATGGTCAAGGAAGCGCTCGACCCAGGCGACGCGGTCGACCGGCACGAATTGATGGAAGGCGCCCGGCGGCAAGCGCTCCGCCATGACCGCGGCCGAGGCGGGGGTGCCGGTGGTGACCAGCACCTCGGGCCGCGCCGGCTCCGCCAGGAGACGCTCGATGAGGGCGAGCGCCGACTGGGCCTCGCCGAGGCTGGCGGCATGCACCCAGAGGAGGGTTCCCGGCGGCCGCGCCCGCGAGGCCACGCCGCGGCGCTCGCCCAGGCGCGCGCCATCCTCCTTGCCCCGCCGCCGCCGGTGCCGGAGATAGAGCTCGATGAGCGGCCCGCCGATGCCGGACAAGCCGCGATAGAGGGCAGGCGTCAGCATGGCGCGGGCCGGTTACTCAGCATGGTTGTCCGCCAACGCAGTCGCCGGCTCGATCGGAACTTGGCCGACGATCCGGTCGGCCCGCTGGGTCACCTCGTTGAGCGCGTCTTCCAACTGCCGGCGGATTTGCTCCATGCGCGCGGCATCGGCATCGGCGGGGACGTGGATGGGCTCGCCCCAGACGAAGGCGCCGCGCGAGAAGGGCAAGGCGACGACGAAGCGATCCCAGCTTCCCAGCACGCGCCGCCGGCTGGTGGCGACCGCGCCCGGCACCAAAGGCACCCCGGCCAGGCGCGCCGCCTGCACCGCGCCTGGGGCCGCGCGCATGCGCGGTCCCCTCGGCCCATCGGGGGTGATGCCGACGGAGGTTCCGGCCTTGAGCGCCCGCACCATCTGGCGCAAGGCCTCGCTGCCGCCGTGGCTGGAGGAGCCGGCAATGGCGCTGACGCCGAAATGCCGGATGGTCTCGGCGATAAACCGGCCGTCGGCGTGGCGCGAGATCAGCATGGCGACAGGACGCTCGCTCGTCCACATGTAGCGGATCATCAGCATGCGGCCATGCCAGAAGGCGCCGATGAAAGGCTGGCCCGCTTGCCAGAGACGCTGCGGCGTCTCGAAGCCTTCCGTCTGCCAACGTGAGCTCGCCTTGACGAAGCGGATATAGGCCGCACCCAGCCGGCACAGCACGCGCCGGACCGGCACGCTCGTGAGCACGCGCTTCAAGAGCTTGCTCGACACCTCAAGCGCGCACGCGGACCGGCTCGCCCGCTGCCTCCTCGGCGAACTGCAGGTGATAGAGCCGGGCATAGATGCCGCCGCGGGCGATGAGCTCGCCATGGCTGCCGGACTCGACCACGCGCCCGGCGTCGATCACATAGATCACATGCGCGTCCATGACGGTGGCCAGCCGATGGGCGATCACCACGGTGGTACGCCCCTGCATGAGCTCCTTCAGCGCCTTCTGCACCAGCCGCTCGTTCTCGGTGTCGAGCGCCGACGTGGCTTCGTCCAGAAGCAGGATGGGGGCGTTCTTCAGCATGGCGCGCGCGATCGCCAGGCGCTGGCGCTGGCCGCCGGAGAGCTTGATGCCGTGCTCGCCCACCAGCGTATCGTAGCCCTGGGGTAGGGCCTGGATGAACTCGTGCGCGGCGGCGTGCCTGGCCGCCGCCTCGATCTCGGCTGAGCCGGCACCTTGGCGCCCATAGCCGATATTGGCGGCGACGGTGTCGTCAAAGAGGCTCACCTCTTGGCTGACCAGCGCGATCGACTGGCGGAGCGAGACCAAGGTGACCTCGCGCACATCCTGGCCGTCGATGCTGACTCGGCCTCCATCGACGTCGTAGAAGCGCGGGATCAAATTGAGGATGGTCGACTTGCCGGCCCCCGATGCGCCGACGAGGGCCGCGGTGCGCCCGGCCGGTACGCTCAAGCTCAAGCCCGCCAGCGCCGGCCTGCCCGGCACGTAGCCGAAACGCACTTCCTCGAAGCGGATGGCGCCGGCCGAGACGGCAAGCGGCTTCGCCGCGGGCGCATCGACGATGCGGGGCTCGAGGTCGAGCACCTGGAAGACGCGGACGGCGGCGGCGAGGCCCTCCTGCAGACTGGCATTCAGCTGCACCAGGCGCTTCATCGGCTCGTAGGCCAAAAGCAGCGCGGTCACGAAGGAGAAGAAGGCACCGGTGGTGCGCTGGCCCTGGATCACCTGCCAGCCGCCATAGAGGATGACGACGGTGATCGCGATGCCGCCCAAGGTCTCCATGATCGGGTGGCTCGCCGAGCGGATGCGCGCCGCCTTCTGCATGAGATGGCTCAGGCGGCCGACGAGCCGGGAAACGCGGCCGGTCTCGTATTGCTCCATGCCATAGGCCTTGACGTGGCGGGCCCCTTGGAAGACCTGCTCCAACAGCGTGGTGAACTCCGCCATCTCGGCCTGGGTGTTGGCCGAGACTTTGCGCATGCGCTTGCCGATGCGCAGGATCGGCACGACGGCGGTCGGAAAGGCGAGGAAGGCGACCGAGGCCAAGACCCAGTCCTGGTAGAACATGAGGGCCACCAGGAAGACCAGGGTCAGCAGGTCCTTGCCGAGATTGGTCAGGAGATTGGAGACGATCGCGCGCAGCAGCATCGCATCGTTGATGAGCCGCGACATGAGCGTGCCGGTGGTGGTCGCGTGGAAATAGGCGATGTCGGCGCCGATGAGATGCTGAAAGAGCTTCACCTGTAGCTCGGCGACGATGCGCTGGCCGACCCGGTTCATCAGCACCGCTTGGCCGTAGGTGGCGAAGCCTTTGACCACGAATACCGCCAGCACCATGACCGCCACCTCGACCAGATGCTCCTCAGAGCGCTGGGAGAAGACCTGGTCGAGGATCGGCTCCATCATCTTGGCCAGCAGCGTGGTGGCGGCGGCGACCACGCCCATGAGCATGAGTGCTGAGAGGATGGTGGCCCGATGCGGGCGCACATGATCCTTGACGAGCCGGCCGAGGAGAGCCCAGCTCGTGCGGTCGAAAGGCAGGCGCTTCACCAGGTCTGACAAGGGCTTGGCACTCGAAGAGGAGCCGCCATCATAGCATGGCCTGGCACGCTGCTCCGGGCCGAATCCGGCGCGCGTTATTTGGTGCCGAACAGCCGGTCGCCGGCATCGCCCAGGCCCGGCACGATATAGGCGTGGTCGTTCAGCCGCTCATCGAGGGCGGCGGCATAGACCGGCACGCTCGGATGCGAGCGGTTGAAGGTCCGCATGCCTTCCGGGGCCGCCACCAAGGCGAGGAAGCGGATGGCCTTGTCCTCGACCCCGTGGCGGTTCAAGACGTCGAGCGCGTGCACGGCCGAGTTGCCGGTCGCCAGCATCGGATCGACGACGAGAAATAGCCCCCTTCCGGGCTCCGGCAGCTTCACCAGATATTCGACCGGCTGCTTGGTCATGGGATCGCGGTAGAGGCCGATATGGCCCTCCCGGGCGGTGGGGATGAGTTCCAAGAGGCCCTCGGCCATGCCGATCCCGGCGCGCAGAATGGAGACCACCGCCACCCGGTTGCCGTGGACGACGCCGCCCGTGGTCGGCGCCACCGGGGTTTCTATGGGTGTGGAATCGAGCGGCAGCGGCCGGGTGATCTCGTAGCCCATCAAGAGCGCGATCTCCCGCATCACCCGGCGGAACAGCATCTTCGGCGTGCGCTGGTCGCGAAGGAGCGTGAGCTTGTGCTGGATCAGGGGATGGTCGAGCACATGGAGGTTCGAGAACTCGGCCATGGAAACTCCGCCGGGGATCGCATGGAGGGGAACGGGCGCACTCTATAGCCGCAAGCGAGCCGCCGGCCTAGCCGCCGCGCGTCGCTCCGTGGCATTTTCCGGGCCGGTATCACGGACTGAGAGGGCCGTCCGATGCTGTTCATGGTGGTCGAGGATTTCCGCAACCGCGATCGCAAGGCGATCTATCGGCGCTTTCGCGAGAAGGGCCGGATGATGCCCGAGGGCTTGAGCTATGTCGGCAGCTGGGTCAGCGCCGATATGGGCCGCTGCTTCCAGCTCATGGAGACCGACGACGTGACCCTGTTCCAGCGCTGGGTCGCGGAATGGTACGACCTCGGCGAATGTGAGATCGTCCCGGTCACCAGCGGCAAGGACACCGCCGAGGCGCTGGCCAAGCACGGGCATATTTGAAGCAAAATTCGTCATTGCCGGGCTCGACCCGGCAATCCATCGGAATGCTTAAACCTGGATGCCCGGGTCAAGATCCTATGAGGGTGTGGATGGCGGCCTGATGCGCTAGCAAAGGGTTGTCGAACACACTTTGCAAGGAGGGATCGATGACCTGCAATCAAGCGTCCCGTCGCTCGACCGCCATCCGCAGCGATGATGGCGCAG